>JANWVL010000102.1 GCA_025056655.1 Candidatus Methylacidiphilales bacterium | reverse complement strand
TAAGGATGGTATTATGTCGAGACCTGTGGTGTCTATCGTGATTCCTGTTTACAATCGAAAGGATAGTGTAGTGAGGGCGATCGATAGCGCTTTGCGGCAGAGTTATAAAGAAATTGAAGTAATTGTGACAGACAATGCTTCTACAGATGGCACACAAGAAGTTTTGAATCGCTTGTTGCAAAAACATGGACGGATACGTTGCCATTTTAACCACGAAAATGTAGGTCCTGTCGCGAATTGGTGGCGCGGTGTAGCCGAGGCACGAGGGGAATATGTGAAGTTGTGTTTTTCGGACGATTGGATTGAGGAGACTTGCGTGGAGAAATTGCTTTTGCCTTTTAAGGCGAGCTGCGGTGATAAGATAGGGCTGAGTTATTGTGATGCAGTTGACGGCGAAGGAGGGAGGGGAAATGGTATTGGAAGTTCTACTAGCCGTGAAGAGTCTTCGTTTTTGATTTCGAGTGCAGAGGATTTTTTCAAGCGAGCTGCAAGGCTTATTTCTCCGATGTCGCCGTGTTGTGCTTTATTTCGGAGAAA
The DNA here is from genome assembly GCA_025056655.1 of Candidatus Methylacidiphilales bacterium. Lineage (NCBI taxonomy): Bacteria > Pseudomonadati > Verrucomicrobiota > Methylacidiphilae > Methylacidiphilales > Methylacidiphilales bacterium. The sequence goes on along the minus strand of JANWVL010000102.1, from coordinate 20,541 downwards.
AGACTTACTTTCAGCTTTTTCATTTTACATCCCCATGCCGGATGCTGATTTTTACTACAATCGAGGAATCGGCTATGATTGGACTCTATTTTTGAACGTTATGGTTCGTTACAAATATTATGCATATGTACGTGAAAAACTAGTGCATTTTTGCGCGAAGAATTCTGGTGAACCTTGTATAAGCGAAATCACGGATAATCGTAAACTCAAAGAAGGCTATCGTCGCACATGGCTATCTTTTCTAGCCTCTGCGCCTTTTCATAAGCGATTTAAGCGGCTTCTGAATACGCTCTTTGTATTGAGGGTATCCTCTTTTGCGCCTGGATGCTGGCGCAGAAGTTATGCAGAATTAAAGAGAGAAAGCCCTCCGGGGTATGATACGGGTTTGGTTTTTGTGAGTAGAGACGTGTGGATGCGCCTGGTGGAGGCGATATGCTGGAGTTGGAATAAGCGTTGGGGTAAATCAGCGATGGGGGACCTGCTCGATAGAGAACGTCCTTGTGATTGAAATGATTTTACGCTAGAGGCGCAATGTTTCTTATGAAAATAGTCGTAGCTTACTCGGGAGGATTGGATACGTCAGTGATTTTGAAATGGCTCAAAGAGCGGTATCAAGCGGAGGTGATTGCGTTTTGTGCGGATATCGGGCAGGAAGAGGAATTGGAGGGACTTGAAGCTAAAGCGCTTTCTACTGGGGCGAGTAAATGTTTCATTGATGATCTGCGGGAGGAATTTGCGCGAGACTTTATTTTCCCAATGATTCGGGCAAATGCTGTTTATGAGGGGCAATACTACCTAGGGACGAGTATAGCTAGGCCCCTGATCGCTAAGCGGCAGGTGGAGATTGCGCGAAGTGAAGGGGCTTCAGCCGTGGCGCACGGGGCGACAGGGAAGGGGAATGATCAGGTGCGTTTTGAGCTGACATTTGCAGCTTTGGCGCCGGACTTGCAAGTAATCGCCCCTTGGAGAGAGTGGGATTTTAAAGGGCGTAGTGATTTGATTGCTTATGCGAAGGAACACGGAATCCCGGTCTCGGTGACGGCTGAGAAGCCGTATTCGACGGATCGAAATTTGCTGCATATCAGCTTTGAAAGCGGGATTTTAGAGGATCCTTGGGCTGAACCGCCGCGGGATATGTTTGTGTTGACAGTGTCTCCAGAGGAAGCCCCAGATGAGCCTGAATATGTGGAATTGACGTTTGAAAAAGGGAATTGTGTAGCGGTAAATGGGGTAGCGCTCAGTCCTGCAGGAGTGCTCCAAACGCTCAATAAACTTGGGGGCAAGCATGGAATTGGAAGAGTGGATATTGTTGAAAATCGTTTCGTCGGGATGAAATCCCGCGGGGTGTATGAGACGCCGGGAGGCACGATTTTAATGCATGCACATCGGCAGATTGAGACTTTAACATTGGATCGAGAAGTGATGCATTTGCGAGATAGTCTGATTCCGCGTTATGCGGAGATGATTTACTATGGATTTTGGTTTGCTCCGGAGCGGGAATTTTTGCAAGCGGCAATTGATCAATCTCAAGAAAAGGTTTCTGGGACGGTGCGACTGAAGCTTTATAAGGGGAATGTGATTACCGTCGGTCGAAAAAGTGTCTTCTCTTTATATAATCCTAAGATAGCTACTATGGAAGCGGACGAGGGAGCTTATGATCAAAGGGATGCAGGAGGGTTTATCCGCTTGCAAGCTCTACGGCTGCGCCAGCGGGCTCGTTACCAATTGTAAAACGAGAGCTCTTGGGGAGGCGAATGTTGTTTAATCCTTGACGCCCCGAATCTTCGCGGCAATCTCCGCTTCACTAAACTTTTGAAATTCTATGGCACTTAAAAAATCGTCTACTAAGTCACGTTTACAATCCAACCTGTCTTTGAAAGTAGCTTCTGGCGGAAAAAGAGGAAAGTCCAGCGCTGGAACAGCCACTACTGGTAGGAAAGCCATCAAATATGTGTATTCATGGGGTGACGGACGAGCGGACGGCGATGGATCGATGAAGGCGTTGCTTGGAGGGAAGGGAGCGAACTTAGCGGAGATGACGCGAATTGGTCTGCCTGTGCCTCCGGGTTTCACGATTACTACAGAGGTCTGCACCTATTATTACGCTAACAATCGCACTTATCCGCCTACGCTAAAAGCTCAGGTTGAGGAAGCCTTGAGCAAAATGGAGAAGAGCCTTGGGAAGAAGTTTGGCAGCACAAGTAATCCGCTGCTGGTCGCTGTGCGTTCTGGAGCACGAGATTCGATGCCAGGCATGATGGATACTATTTTGAATTTAGGATTGAATGACGAGACGGTTGTGGGGCTGGCGACGATTAGTAATAATGAACGGTTCGCGTATGACTGTTATCGGCGGTTTATCCAGATGTATGGGGACGTCGTAATGGGAGTGCAGAAACGCCCTGGGGAGGATCATGAGCCGTTTGAGACTGTGATTGAAAGTGTGAAACGGGATCTCTTGGGAAATCCCCATGCTAAGGATAATGAGCTTGATGTTGCCGCGCTAAAAGAGCTTGTTGCACGATTTAAAAATCTAGTGCGAGAACGAACTGGCCGCGACTTTCCCAGTGATCCCATGGAGCAGCTCTATGGTGCGATCGGAGCAGTTTTTGGCTCATGGAATAATGATCGAGCAATTGTTTACCGCAGAAAATATGGCATTCCCCATGAGTGGGGCACAGCAGTAAATGTGCAGGCGATGGTCTTCGGTAATACCGGCAACGAAAGCGCCTCGGGCGTCGCCTTTACACGAGATCCTGCGACTGGGGAGAAGGTTTTTTATGGCGAATATCTCGTCAATGCACAGGGAGAGGACGTTGTAGCTGGAGTGCGCACGCCTGAGCCTGTTGAAAAGTTAAAGATTCAAATGCCCAAGGCGTATCGAGAACTACAGGAGATTCGCACCATTCTTGAGAAACATTTCCGCGAGATGCAGGACTTTGAGTTTACGATAGAGAACGGCAAGGTCTTCATGCTTCAGACGCGGAACGGGAAGCGGACTGGTGTTGCAGCTGTGCGAATCGCTTGTGAAATGGTAAAAGAGAAGTTAATCACCCCCGATGAGGCAATAGAGCGCATTCCTGCAGATTCATTAACTCAACTTTTAGCACCAGTCTTTGACCGTGAGGCACGCAGGAAAGCGACGTTGATTGCAACGGGTCTGCCGGCCGGCCCTGGCGCTGCGTCTGGGAGAATTTATTTCAATGCCTCAGAGGCAGAAGCTGCCCACCAACGCGGCGAGAAGGTCTTACTGGTGCGCGTAGAGACTTCGCCTGAGGACATCCGCGGAATGTTGGCCGCAGAGGGGATATTGACTGCTCGCGGAGGCGTGAGTTCACATGCTGCACTTGTTGCGCGTCAGATGGGTAAAGTCTGCGTCTGCGGATGTGGTAGTTTGCGGATAGATTATGACAAACAGACACTTTCTGTGGGCGATCTAGTCTTTCATAAAGGCGATTATATTTCGATTGATGGGACGACGGGAGAGGTGTTTTCTGGTGAAGTCAAGACAGCTCCGTCTGAGATTGTGCAGGTGTTGATTGATAAAAGTCTTTCGCCTAAAGAGAGCCTTATTTACCGCTACTTTGATCAAATCATGAAGTGGGCGGATAAGCATCGCCGCCTCGGAATTCGCACGAATGCAGATCAACCTGATCAGGCAGAAATAGCCGTTGCATTTGGCGCTGAAGGCATCGGGCTTTGCCGCACTGAACATATGTTTTTCGAAGGGGACCGGATTGATGCCATGCGCGAGATGATCCTTGCTACAGATAAATCCGCACGCGAAGCGGCATTGGCCAAGCTCCTTCCGCTTCAGCGAAACGACTTTGTGGGGATTTTCCGCGCTCTGCAAGGACGCCCTGCAACAATACGCTTGATCGATCCACCTTTGCATGAATTTCTTCCCCATACTAAGGAGCAGCAGCTCGACCTTTCTAAGAAGATCGGGATGGATGTTGAGGTGATCATGAAGCGCGTGGCTGAGCTGCATGAGTTTAACCCAATGCTGGGGCATCGTGGATGCCGGCTTGGTATCGTCTATCCTGAGATTACAGCGATGCAAGCTCGGGCTATATTTGAAGCCGCTATCCAAGTCCAAAAGGAAGGGATTAGGGTTAAACCCGAAATTATGATCCCGCTGGTGGGCTTCCCGAAGGAGCTTGAGCTGCAAGTTGAGATTGTTCACAACGTGGCTCGAGTGGTTCAGGAAGAAAACAAAGGCGTGAAGTTGTCTTATCAAGTTGGGACGATGATCGAAATCCCGCGAGCTTGTGTCGTGGCTGATCAAATCGCAAAGACTGCGGAATTTTTCAGCTTCGGCACGAATGATCTTACTCAGACAACTTTAGGCATGAGTCGAGATGATTCTGGTTCGTTCTTGCCATATTATATTGAGGCAGAGATTGTGAAACAGAATCCGTTTGCCAGTATAGATGAAGCGGGCGTTGGTGAACTTATGCGTCTAGCAGTGGAGAACGGCCGTAAAACACGCCCCGATATCAAGCTTGGCATTTGTGGCGAGCATGGTGGAGATCCATCGAGCGTTAAATTCTGTCATCGCTTGGGTTTGAGTTATGTGAGCTGCTCTCCATACCGAGTCCCGGTGGCCAGACTGGCAGCGGCTCAAGCAGCGTTAGCTGAAAAGAAAGCGGGGCTCATTTCCAAAAGTAAAAAGAACTAAACAAGGATAGAAACTGAAGTTATGATGAAAATTGCTATCAATGGTTTCGGCCGTATTGGTCGGCTAGTTTTCAGAGCAATAGTCGAGCAGGGGTTATTGGGCAAAACGTTGGACGTGGTAGCGGTCAATGACCTTGTGCCTGCGGATAATCTTGCATATTTATTAAAATACGATTCGACACAAGGAAAGTTTCAAGGCTCGGTGAGCAGCGAGAAATCATCGGCTTCCGCTGCTGAGGATGATATTTTGGTGGTCAACGGTCATAAGATTCGCTGTTTAGCTATCAAAGAGGGGCCTTCAGCTTTACCTTGGAAAGAGCTAGGTGTGGAATTAGTGGTTGAATCTACAGGATTATTCACGGATGCTGAGAAAGCCAAAGGTCATATCACAGCGGGTGCAAAGAAGGTGATTATTTCTGCGCCAGCGAAAGGGGAGGACATCACAATTGTGATGGGAGTCAATCACGAAAAGTATGACCCTTCGAAGCATCATATTATTTCAAATGCGTCGTGCACAACGAACTGCCTTGCCCCGATGGTCCATGTCCTGTTGAAAGAAGGTTTCGGAATAGATGAAGGCCTTATGACGACTGTCCATAGTTACACCGCCACGCAAAAGACGGTAGACGGTCCTTCAAAGAAAGACTGGAAGGGCGGTCGCACAGCAGCCATAAATATCATTCCCTCGACCACTGGAGCAGCAAAGGCTGTCGGCCTGGTTTGTCCCGAAGTTAAGGGCAAGCTAACGGGAATGGCTTTTCGTGTGCCGACTCCTACAGTCTCAGTGGTTGATTTGACTGTGAAGACAACCCGTGAGACTTCATACAAAGAGATCTGCGCAGCCATGAAACGTGCTAGTGAGACATATCTGAAAGGTATCCTTGCTTACACCGAGGATGAGGTTGTTTCGACGGATTTTATTCACGATACGCATTCGAGCATATTTGATGCAGGTAGCGGGATTGAATTAAATTCGCGATTTTTCAAACTTATCAGTTGGTATGATAACGAATGGGGTTACTCCAATCGCTGTGTAGATCTGATACGGCATATTTTAAACAAGGCTTGAATAGTTCCCACATGGCTAAAATCACCCTTCGAGATCTTAATTTGCAAGGAAAACTCGTCCTTGTCCGAGTCGATTTTAATGTCCCTCTAGAACACAAAAGGGGGGAAATCCGTATTAGCGATGAAACTCGCATCCGTGAAACACTCCCGACTCTATATCACCTGATTGAAAAAGGGGCGCGCACCATTCTGATTAGTCATTTAGGGCGTCCGAAGGGGCAAGTAGATCCGACGCAATCTCTGGTCCCTGTAGCTGTGCGGCTCGGAGAGATGCTGAGGCAACCCGTTTCTTTTGCCTCTGACTGCATAGGGTTTCAGGCACAGCAAGCCATCTCAAGGCTAAAGCCGGGGGGAATAGTTTTGTTGGAAAACGTTCGCTTTCACGCGGGTGAGGAGGCGAATGATCCGGAGTTTGCTCGCCAGCTGTTGAATGGAGCTACGGTATTCATTAACGATGCATTTGGCGCAGCTCATCGTGCCCATGCTTCTACTGTGGGAGTTGCGAAGCTGGTAAAAGAAAGAGCAATAGGATTGCTTATGGAAAAGGAGCTCCGTTATCTAGAAGGTGAGCTCAGCCAGCCCAAACGGCCGTTTGTGGTGATTTTGGGGGGTGCAAAGGTCTCAGATAAAATCAAAGTCATCGATCGTCTTTTAGATCGAGCTGATGTAATGTTGATCGGTGGAGCAATGGCCTACACGTTCTTCTTAGCTCTCGGCAAAAAGGTTGGGAAATCTTTAGTCGAGCCGGATCAAGTCGAGACAGCTCGCTCAGCGCTGAACAAAGCAAAAGAGAAGGGTGTGAAGTTTTTATTGCCTGTGGATAACATGATCGCTGAGCATGTTGATTTAAAAGGTAGGGAGGTGTCACCTCTGCAAGTAGCTAGGATAGAGGATGGTATTCCCGACAATTTTGAAGGTGTCGATATCGGCCCGAATACTCGTGAATTATATCGTGAAGAAATCAACAAGGCCAGGACTGTATTCTGGAATGGTCCGATGGGAATCTTTGAGATTAAGGCATGTGCTGAAGGAAGTTTTGCGATTGCTGAATATGTCGCAAAGAATAGAGAATGCGTCTCTATAATTGGAGGCGGAGATTCGGTCAAAGCTGTAAATAAAGCCGGTTATGCTCACAAAATGACCTTTATCTCTACAGGAGGGGGCGCTTCTCTTGAGTTGCTTGAGGGTAAAGAGCTTCCTGGATTGGCCGTAATACCGGATATCGCTCCCTAATATACAGGTCAATTTCACTGCCACTATTTACCTCACTATGGCTTTTCGAAAAAAAATCATCGCTGGAAACTGGAAAATGCATAAGACAGCCACTGAGGCTCGTGAGTTGACGCAAGACATTATTCAAGAGCTCAGTGATTTTAACCATGCTGAGATTGTCCTTTGCCCGCCTTACACTGCCTTGCACGTCGTCGGAGATCTTCTCAGCCACGCGCCGAATATTCGACTCGGAGCACAAAACGTTCATTACGAAAATCAAGGAGCTTTCACCGGCGAGATTTCGCCAGCTATGCTTCGAGATATGTATGTCCGCTACGTTATCATCGGACACTCTGAACGCCGACAATACTTTGGTGAAGATGATGCGTTGATCAACAGGAAACTGAAAGCGGCCATTCCTGCTGGTCTAAGACCGATACTATGCATCGGGGAAACATTGGCTCAGCGCCAATCGCAACGTTGGCCTGAAGTCCTCCAATCTCAAATCGAAGGCGCGTTGGAAGGTATAAGTGAGAAAGATCTAGAGGAGCTAGTTATTGCCTATGAGCCAGTATGGGCAATCGGCACTGGTCACAACGCTACACCTGCACAAGCTCAGGAGGCTCATGCCTTGATCCGAAAAATTCTTCAAAGCCTTTACAATCCAGAGATTTCGAAACGAATACGTATTCAATATGGAGGAAGTGTAAAACCAGACAATGCTCAATCGTTACTGGCACAACCCGATATAGACGGCGCGCTTGTAGGTGGAGCTTCTCTTGATGCTCGGTCGTTCACAAGCATAGTCAGATCAATTCCGCAAAATTGAATTAATCTTATCTTATGAATATTTTACTAGGTCTTCTAATTGTTCTACTTGTCTTGGTTGCACTCATGCTCATTCTTTTAATACTCATGCAAAGGCCCCGTCAGGAGGGTCTGGGTGCGAGCTTTGGGGGGCACATCACTGAATCTGTATTTGGGGCCCAAGCATCCAATGTCCTGGAAAAGGGCACTGTATGGCTCACAATACTTTTTTTTATTCTTACCATAACTATTGCTGCAATCTATAGCCATAAGCATGGAGAAACTTCGCTTCAACAAAAACTCCGCATGCCTTTACCATCATCCGCTCAAACTGAGGTCAAAGCAAATGAGAATGTTTCTTCTGAACAAAGTGAGCCTGCTTCTTCTGTAGAAGGAAAACCTTCAGACAATTCCAATCAGCAAAATCCTAATCTAACCACAACTCCTGCCGCTCCTAAATCTGCGGATCAAAAATCAGACTAAAAACTCAGAGCTAGCCTCAGGCCGACAACCACTGCATCCTCTCGATCCTTAAAGCCTCCGGGATTAACGATGTATTGCAAACAAGGCTGCAACGAAAAATAAGGATTAACTTGAAGTAAATAAGACATCTCCCATACCCCTTCAAAACTACTCTTAGGCACTTCCTCGCCAGTCAAAGTCTCACGATCATTTTCCAGCTCCCTCAATTCGTCACTGATAAAGGCTATCGTATAACCCATCACGAGCCAGTCTTCTGATCTATTCGAGAAAAGGCCTTTGTATGCCCATCCAAAATCAAAGGCGTAGGGCACGAGACTTCGGTTTTTCTCAGGACATAATCCACCACGAAAGAAAAATCCCAATCCCTCATTAGAGCTTTTACCGTTGACCTCACGATAAATCATCTGCCCAAATGACCAGTAGAAGCCGTGATTAAAAGAATAGCTTTTTGGAATTCCTGTCACTGGATTTCCTGTTATACCTCCATCATCTGCCAACGAGAACCCCGCGGTGTCGAAACGCAAGTCATTATGACGACCTGTGTGTCTCCAGTAACCTAAACGATAATCCCCTCTTAATCCTCTGGGCTCATCCGTATCGTCAAATTTGAAGCTAATTTCACTGATAATAAACAGCCCTTCCTCGTCATCTAAGCGCCATCTCACGTTATGAGGATTCAAACTACGCCCCTCTGCATCCACTGTATCCACAAGCCCTTCGTAAATTCCCACCTTGAAATCAAAATGTTCCCCCCACCGTCCTCCAATCCTAGCCCCTAGGCCAGCCATACCGTAGGCTGGGGTCTCTTTGGCATTTGCAGTTATAACTGTCGGCCAACCAAATGCGGCGTTGATCAGATAACTTGAGTATTCATTCTGCAAAAACTCCTCATCTGCTGCCATTTGCCCGACGCGTATGGACAGCTTGTCCTCGAAGAAGTTCTGTTCGATCCATAATTCAAAAAGACTCAAGCTATCGTAATCGTCTATATTGCTGACCGTGTTCAAGTCACCTAAGTATTTCTGCGTTAAACTTGATCCATGTGAATAGAAAGAACTCAGACGAGCCTTCCCTCCTTGCCAGTTAAATAATTTCTCCGCATCTATCTCCGCTCCCATTTCCCACAATCCCGTGTAGACACTTCCTGTGCGACCTGATAACCCACCCGACAAATTAGAAAAGATTTCTCCGGTATAATTGAACGTAAACTCAAGCCCTTTTTCCGAAAGCTTCGGACGAATACCTTTGCAGTCGTCAAATAAATAAACTCGAGTCTGATTTTTTCTAAGACTTTGTATGTTCTGCGATGTGAGATTTTTTTCCTCTGCCCGAATGAGATTACTCAATGGAAATGATAGCAGTAGCAGCGACAGAATTTTGCTTCTTATCGCTGCGGCATTCGAAAAGATGACTCTCATAAGGTTTCGGAATTTATTCATGAGACTTAGGCGTTAAAATTTGAGTAGGGGTAACTATGTATCCCTAACACTTCTGCAGCTTTTTTCAGAGATTCACGGATGGCGACGGATGCGCGGACGACTCGAGCACGGTCTTTAATCCCAAATTTGCTATAAGGAGTTCCAGCTACACTGCCTTCATGAAAATGCGGTTTGATTATCTCCATCGCCTCATTATGAGCTTGAATCACTTCATCTGCCACAGCCTTGTCTTTATCTCTGACTAGAGGATGAAAAGGCTTATATTGGCTGTGAATTCCTATCCAATTATGTTTGAATATTAATAGCGTCTGATCAGAGAATGTCTCTTCTTCGCTTGAGATTTTTTTAGCAGCAACCTCGTTAGCTACACTAATGATCCCGTCGAAAGTCCTCTTTGAAGAAAACCTCGACCGCTCATCGAGAACTTTTACAAGCATCTTGCAGCTCTCAAGCAGCCTTGGGACATAACGTTCAGCCTCCTTTAAATTTTCTTCAGCAAATAAAAAATATTCTATTTTATGAAAACCGATAAATGCTTCATCAGTCGGGCCATTCTCGAATGCATATGCCCGAGCATCTATTTCCGCATCTGTCTCTGGAAAGCTGTTCGCTAAAACTTCAATTTCTTCATATGGAGGTCTTGCAATAATATAACTCTCTTTAGCCCGAGAAATATCACCAGATTGAATTGCCTCGCCCATCTTTTTAACAAGTTCAATCTGATCCAAGGCTCTTCTCTTAAAGTATTTCAGCCCCTCATCTACCTGCTGGGCATACTTGTCAGCAGTGTCATCCCCTTTTGTAACAGAAAAGCTTCCAGGCTCATCCTGTGCTCGGCTATTGGCAAGAAAGAGCACTGAAACAGCGGTCAAACCCTGAAGAAAAGACCGACGTGAAAAGTAGTGTAGTGTTTGATTATTCATACACATCAAAGTTATTGAATTTGAGACTCAATGTCAAATAATAAATATCCTAATCAACTAACAACTACAATCATCCGTGGTTGTCCTTGCCTTATTCTTGAAGCTGTCTAGCAAATCTCCATGCAAGCTCTCCTCGCTCTTGAAGATGGCACGCTCTACCGAGGCACAGCTTTTGGCGCAACTGGCACCTCTTGTGGTGAAGTATGTTTCAATACCTCAATGTCTGGTTATCAAGAGGTGCTTACGGATCCAAGCTACCGCGGACAGATCGTAGCAATGACTTACCCTGAAATTGGCAACTACGGCATACACCCTGATGACAATGAGTCTGCGGCCCCTCAGGTGGCTGGTTTTGTTATTCGCAATCTCTCTCCTATTGCCAGCAACTGGCGTTCACGCGAAACTCTGGAGCATTTCCTCTACCGTCATAACATCATTGGTATTCAAGGTGTCGATACTCGTGCTCTTACCTTAAAGTTGCGCACGGTGGGTGCTTTGCGAGGCGTCATCACTACGGAGCCTCTTACACCAGAAGAGGCTGTAGCACGGGCCCGTTCCTTCCATTACCTTGGACGTGATTTTGTAAAGGAGGTCACTACATCTGCCCCTTATACTTGGGATGAAAACGCTCAAGAAAGCCTTAGCCCAATCGAAAAAATCAATTCATTGCCTGCTTATCGTCATCGCATAGTCGCTTATGATTTCGGCATTAAGCGAAATATCTTGCGGCGCCTACGACAACACGGTTTTCAAGTCACTGTCGTGCCTGCAGAAACTTCAGCTGAAGATGTTCTGGCCCTAAAGCCTGATGGACTTTTCCTTTCCAACGGGCCTGGGGATCCCTCCGAGCTTCGGTATGTCCATGAAAATTTAAGACAACTGGTTGGAAAAATACCAATTTTCGGGATTTGTCTTGGGCATCAAATGCTCACTTACGCTCTAGGCGGCAGAACCTTCAAACTGAAGTTTGGCCATCGAGGAGGCAACCAACCGGTTAAGGATCTGCGCACTGGTAAAGTCGCAATCACCGCGCAAAATCATGGTTTTGCGACGGATCCAGAGAGTTTCAAAGATACTGCTGTTGTCATCACTCAGATCAACCTCAACGATGGAACTTGCGAAGCTCTTGCGCATCGTGAATTTCCAATCTTCTCTGTCCAATATCATCCTGAAGCTGCGCCAGGGCCGAATGATGCTGTGCCCTTCTTCCAAGAATTTTCAGAGATGATCGCGACACGGGCTCCGCGCGTTTAAGTCACACATTCCATTTGTCACGTTCTTTTAGCGAGCATGCCCTAGCGATGTCTTCTTTAATTTGCGCCTGTAATGCTTCCAAACTAGCAAATTGTTGCTCTGCTCGAAGTCTAATCCATCCGCTTAATTCCAGGATCTCACCGTAAAGATCGCCTCCTTCGTAGTTAATAAGATGAACTTCGAGTGTGTGCTGTTTATTTTTAGAGACAGTCGGACGATATCCAACATTGATCACAGCGAGGCAGCGTTTTGCTTTGCACTCAGCTACTCCGGCATAGACGCCATCAGGTGGCCATAAAATGGAACGATCGAGTTCAAGGTTCGCAGTCGGAAAACCAATCTGCCTTCCTATTCCAGCCCCTTTTACAACGCGGCCAGTTACACGCCATGAGTCGCCGAGTAGTTTTTCAGCTTCGAGTATTCTGCCTTCTTTGATCAATTTGCGTATGAGTGAACTGCTTATTCTTAAGCCATTTTCATCGCATATCGGCGGAATCACGTGAACTTTCCAGCCGTAATTTTGACCGAACGCGGAAAGATGAGCCGGCGTGCCGGAAGCTTGGAAACCGAAACGCCAATTTTCTCCGACAACTAACTGTCGGAGCGAAGGAAAAAGAAAACGCAAATGTTTTGCAAATAGATCTGGGCTTAAATTTCGTATGTCTTCGTCAAATCCCCATATAAAGACGTTCGGAACTCCACAGTTTTGAATCGCCTGAATTTTTTGCGGCAAAGTCATTAGTAAGGGCGGCTCATGCTCAGGAGCAATCACTCGTAAAGGATGCGGTTCGAATGTCGCTACACCTGATCTTTCAGGTGTTGAGATCTCGAGTAGCTTGCGAAAGAGATAACGATGACCGCGGTGCACGCCATCGAAAAATCCCAAAGCCAATGCTTCAATGTGAGGTTCAGGAGACTGCTCAAAAAAAGGTTTGATAAGCATAGGCTGCCCGTCTGAGGGCTATTTATCATTGGCGACGGATTCTTGAGACTTCTGCCGGGCTTATGATGTAGGGTTTTAACGCTGAAAGGCTATCAAGCGCCTCACATTTCTCCCATGAGATGGCTTGGTCTAGGCGAAAATTACCCGAAGCTGTTCGGCATAGTTTCTCTAGGCAAGCACCAGTTCCGATGAATTTACCGATATCATCACAATAGGTGCGAACGTAAAATCCTTTGCTGCAACGCAACTCAAACTCAACTCGAGGTAGGTCGATCTTAATGATTTGGCTCCAATATACATGCACGAGACGAGGTTCTCGCTCTACGACCAGACCTTTTCGAGCTAACTTATAAAGGGGCACACCGTCTTTCTTGAGCGCTGAAACCATCGGCGGTGTCTGGTAGAAGTCACCCCGATAACGTTCGAAAGCTGCTTCGATGATTTTTGGATCAATATCTGGAACGGGTCGTTCTTCGATAATTTTACCATCTGCATCTTGTGTGTCTGTGATGACACCGAGTCGCATCGTTCCACGATAAGTTTTATCTTCTGCCATTAATAAAGCCTGCATCTTTGTAGCTTTGCCTAGTAAAAGCATAAGCAGCCCTGTGGCTTGCGGATCTAGTGTCCCACAATGTCCGACTTTTTTTATTCCAAACTTGCGGCGCACACGGTCTACAAGGTCGTGAGAAGTGCAACCAGCAGGTTTATCAAGAAGGAGTAATCCATCGATCTCAGTCATAAATGGCGTGTGAACTGCAGTCCCTTGTTTAATTTTCTACACGATTTTTAAGGATCACGAGAGTTCGTGAAATCAAGTCGTGAAAGGCTTGGCGGCGCTCAGTAAAAAATGCGGGCAAAAACCCAATCCCGTAAAAATGAATTGTTAACACAATTCCAAATGTTCGCAGTAGAGCTTGCCCTTTTCGTAAGGCTTGGCCTTTTTCGTCGGCAACCTTCAAACCGCAAACTGTCATGCCCAGTGTGCGTCCCTCACGAAAAAGATGGAAATACCCAAAATAAATGAGCATCACAGTGTAACTAAGTAGGTTCATCATTAAGATGACGAGAGCAGCAGATGGCTCTGATGGAGATTGTAGAAGTGTAGTAGATAGGTTTTCGATTTGCTCAGGCCGGATGTTAAGAATATAAATTAACGCTAGAGAGAAGATAAAGATCATCAACAATAGAACAAACACAGTATCAATTATTCCAGCCCATATGCGGCGTGATAATGGGGCTAAGGTAGGCATTTGTTGAGCCCAGGTTTGAATTTTCTTCAATTCGGATTTCCACAATTCTCGCGCTTCATAAAGGGTATCGAGCCGACGCCATGGCAGCTTAGGGCGTCCTTGGATGTCTATTGTAGCTTCGGAGTCTGGACCGATTCGATCTTCAGCAAGCCAGACTTTAAGTTCGCTTATCCCTACAGGGCCGTATTCATTCCCATCTTCTCCGCGAATCCAAAATAATGTCGTGTCGCTACTCATATTCGCTTAAAAAAGCTAGTGTTTCGGGCTGAAGCTGAATTTTAAGGTCAAGAGTAAAATCCACAATAAACATCCATACACAAAAACGTCTCCCCAACGGGTGTAAAACGTCTCTTTAGGATTTGAGCGAATATTTAATGATGCTGTGAGCACGCCCTCAACTTCTACATCGCGGCCGTTTTCATCTGTCAAACGATGCGTGATTGCACCTCGGGGGCTGACAATGGCTGTGATGCCAGTATTTGTAGAACGTATCATCGGCAATCCTGTTTCTATGCAGCGAAACACGCTGTTGGCCAAGTGTTGAAGCGCTCCAGGCGAGTCTTTGAACCAACCGTCGTTAGTAAGATTTACTAAGATTTGCGGTTTCAGCGCAGCAAAACGACGGACTAAAGAAGGCACGACGTCTTCAAAGCAGATAAGCGGAGCAAGACGGAGCGAGCCTTGGACAGCCTCTAAGAGGTTGGGTTCTTCTCCAGCCGTTAGATCATGGGAGTATGGCACAAGATTTCGTAAAAAAGGAAAAAACTCAGCTAACGGAGTGTATTCACCAAACATGACTAAGTGATTTTTGCGATAAATCTGCATGGCGTTTATCTCTTTGGCTCCACGAGGAATTAGGCATGCAGTGTTATAAATTTTATCTGGATAGTGCCGTTCTAACACCCCGAAGAGAAAATCGCTTTGTTGCGCGAGTTCGAAGATTTGTGAACGAGTGTATAAGAGATCAAGTAACGTATAACCGGTGGAAGTTTCTGGCCACAATATTAGGTCTGGTTTCAGGGGTAAAGCAAGGTGAGTGAGCCGAACGTGTTTTTCAAAAATCTCCTCTGCTGTGAGATCACGCGTGGCTTTTACTTCCTGAGGAATATTAGCCTGGACTGCCGCAATCCTGATAGGCTTGAGCCCCGAACCATCCTCGGGGGTAAGAAGCTCGCGTAGCCCTATAGCAAAGCAAACTGCGATGCAGGCAAAGGTAAGAGAAAAGTCAAGATGTGGCCGCACGGGTTGTGCGCGCTGGGCTTCAGCAATAAGCCGCAGGAGAGTCAAAGCTAAAACGAAGTTGGCTAACACTAATAAAAAGATCGGGCCATATACGCCAGTGAAGGCGACCACTTGTATAAATGCGAGATTGAGGTATTGAGTCGTGGCTAGATGATTCCACAAAAAACCAGTCAAGAACCAGCTTCGAATCCATTCTAGCACTGTCCAGAGTGCGGCCGCCGTTAAAGATAACTTTAAAATAGGGAAAGAGCTTAGGATTTTCAGGTTTGTAAGTGGACGATAGATCAGATGCGCAAAGAGTAGGGGATAACATGAGAGATAGGCACAGAGAGTCACCATCCCGAGGACCGTCACATGGCCAATCCACCAGAGAGTCGCAATGTGGTAAGGAAAAGCAAAAAGTAATGTGATGACTGTAAGAGACTTTCGAGTGGGAGACTGTCTTACCGCTAAAATCCAAGGAGCTAGGGCAAACCATGCGAGCCATGATTGCGAATAAGGCGGCAGTGCTAAGGTTAACAATGCTGCAGAGGATAGAGCGCTCAGAGCTTGAAATGCCACAGTTAGTGGGGGCATTTTTCTGATTAGGGCATGCATGGTAACGCTCGACGGAGGGCACATTTATGCTCAAATAGCGCGTTATGGCCAAGGTTGTTTTAGAAGGCGTTTATAAAATTTATTCTGGGGAACAAAGAGAGCCTGTCGTCGCCGTAGAGGATGTAAATTTAACTGTCGAGGATCGGGAATTTATGGTCTTTGTCGGCCCCTCGGGCTGCGGAAAGTCCACTACATTAAGAATGATCGCCGGGCTAGAGGAGATTTCCAAAGGTAAGATCTGGATAGGTGATCGTGTGGTGAATGATGTGGCACCGAAAGATCGAGATATTGCAATGGTGTTTCAAAACTATGCGCTCTATCCACACATGTCGGTGTATGAGAATTTGGCTTTTGGTTTGCGATTGAGAAAACTTGCTGAGAATGTGATTGACGAGAGAGTCCGTGAAGCCGCTCAAATACTGGGTTTAACGGATGAGATGCTTCGTCGAAGGCCTAAAGCTTTGTCGGGTGGACAACGGCAACGGGTGGCTTTAGGTCGAGCCATCGTGCGCAAGCCTAAAGTCTTTCTTTTTGATGAACCTTTATCGAATTTGGACGCTAAGATGCGGGTGCAGATGCGCACGGAGATTTCAAAGCTTCACCAGAGGCTTTCTGCGACGATGATTTATGTGACGCATGACCAAGTAGAGGCCATGACGATGGGTGATCGTATTACGATTATGAAGCATGGAAGAATTCAGCAGATTGCTGAACCGATGACGTTATACCGAGAGCCTGCTAATATGTTTGTGGCCGGTTTCATCGGGAGTCCGCCGATGAATTTTATCTATGGTCGGGTTATTCAACATCAGGGTTCACTATTTTTTGAGGCTGAAGATAAGGCTTTACTGCTGCGATTGACTGAGGACCAATCTGCGCGTCTGCATGGTCATATGGGTCAAAAAATCTGCATGGGTATACGCCCAGAACATTTATCTATCGATGTGGATGCTGGGGCACCTTCACTGAGGGGAGAAGTTGACTTGGTTGAGTCATTGGGGTCGGAAAACCTGATTTATTTGCGGGTCGGGAAACATTCAGTGATCGCGCGCATCAGCGGATCTGCACGACCTTCGGAGATAGGCACATTAACTTTAGGGGTCAAAATGCCACAGGCGCGTTTCTTTAGTCTTGCACCAGAAGAGCCTTTTTTTGATCAAAAGAAAAAACAGCTTGATATTGAGAATTGGCAGACCGCTTGCAAACTACTTGTCTGAGACACCAGAGGTGTAATTGTAAAGCCGCCTAGAGGAGACATGCACCATATTCATCGATGGATTAAGAGGCTGTTGCAAGGGCTGGCTCCGCAAATTTACCGTTATCACGGATGGATTCTTGTCTTTGCTGTTATTTTGACGGCGTCTGCAGGATGGCTTGTTGCGACACGACTGAAGGTGACCAATAGCACGAATGTATTGATCCGTGAAGATTCCCCGTCACACAAGAATTATTTAGCTTTTAAGAAGGAATTTGGGGTGGAGGAAGACTTTGTGATTGTGATTCAGTCCGAAAATGTCGAACGCAATCGTGAGGTGGCACGGGTTATTGGGGAACGTCTGGAGCAGCTAGATGAACACGTAGGCAGAGTGTTATATCGGATTGATTTTTCTTCGTTGCAGAATCGTTTTCTTCTTTTTCTTCCACATGAAGATTTGGTGAAGCTTGAGGAGGAAGTGAAGCAGTTTGCTCGTGTTTTAAGACAGCCTGGATTTCGACTTGATATCAACAGTATTTTGAATGAGGCGAATGCGAAGTTTTCGGAGAAGTATTTGAGGAGGGCTTCGAATTGGAGGGAGTTTAAGCCGTTTGTTGCAAGATTTATCGAGATGCTCGACCAGCTTGCGAGTCATCTTCAAAATCCGATTACAAATAACGCTCGGTTTCCCTCTTCTGCTCGTGCGTCTGAAGTAAAGCAGAAGATGCAGGGGGTGCAGCGGTTGATGGAGGAGAACGAATATCTGAGCTATGACGAAGGACGTATTGTATTAGTTTTGGCGAGTCCTGTGAACGTGGACATGTTTGCAGCCTCGCCATACGGTGCTGCTACAGCTGCGATCCGAAAGGTTATAGAAGAGGTGCAGAGGGCTTACCAGGACGTGCGGATTGGGTTAACGGGTGAGCCGGTGCTGATGGATGATGAGTTGCGAATCAGCATGGATGATAGTGCGAAAGCAGCGGTGCTTTCTTTTGGAATCTGCGCTTTGCTTTTTATTTTGGCTTATCGCCAGGTCAATCGACCACTCTGCGCGTTAGTAGTGCTGGTGATGGGGATTGTGTGGTCTCTTGCTTTTGCTGTGCTTGCTATTGGACATTTGAATATCATTTCTCAGGCATTTGTCGCAATGGTTATTGGGCTTGGGATTGATTTCGGAATTCAAATGATGAGTCGTTACGAGGAGGAACTCGCCCGTTGCAAAAATATCTTAACGGCCTTAACGCAGACCTTAGGGCATACGGGAGTGGTATTGGTGACGGGAGCTTCTACGACAGCGGCGGCGTTTTACACTATGTGTTTTAATGATTTTATCGGACTGGCTGAGTTTGGCTTAATAGCGGGGACGGGCGTTCTTTTATGTCTCATCGGCAATCTGTTTGTGCTTCCTTCGTTGTATGTTTTTTTTGATTTAAGGAAGAGCCAAGATCAACTTTCTCGTAGTGCGGATCCGAGCCATTGGACTCCAGGGGTTTTAATGCAGAAGGTGCTCTTTTTTTCGCCTAGGCTTGTGTTAGTGGGGACGGGCGTCGCTTTATTGGTAGCTGGGCTGGTGATGCATCGAGTTTATTTTGATTACAATCTACTCAATCTCCAATCTCAAAGTCTAGAGTCGGTGAGGCTGACCCATAAGTTGCTCGATGTTGCTGGGAACTCGATTATTTACGGGATAGTCATTGCTGAGGATAAAGAGGATGCCAAGAGAAAGACAGAGGCGTTGAAGGCGCTGCCGACAGTCCAGGAGGTGCGGTCAATATTGGATTTCTTTCCTGAGAGACAGGAGGAGAAGCTGCCAATTATTCGGCGAATTGTGGAGCTGTTGCGGGGGATTCGTTTGGATACGGATGTGAGCCGATCCATCGATGTCGAGAGGACACGAAAGCGGCTTCAAGAGCTTTTAGAACATAGTAGGGAAGGGCGTCGAGAGGCATCGAAGTATCGTGCTGTCTCGCAGATGGCGCGTGACGCGGAGGAAGTTTTTGGGCGACTCATTCCTCCGATAGAACGTGCTTTGGCAGCTATGGGGGATCTGAGCCAAGAGGAAATTGGGCGTCGGTTGAATCGCTATCAGGTTGAAGTGTTTGGGACGATGCAGAAGGATTTAGCCTTTTTGAAACAGCAAGCGTTTGATCGAGTAATTATGCTGGAGGATGTGCCCGGTGTGATACGGCAGCGTTTTGTGTCGAGTCGGGGTCGATTGTTGATTGAAGCGCATCCGAAGGAGAATATATGGGATCGTGAGCCCAACGTTCGATTTGTGAATGACCTGAGGTCAGTTGACCCTATGGCAACTGGCACGCCGGTGCAGAACTACGAGTATATCGAGTTGCTGCGGCAAAGTTATCTTGAGGCAGCTCAGTGGGCTTTGTTGACGGTGGTGGTGCTGATTTTTTTGCATTTTGGTCGCATTACACATGGGCTTTTAGCTCTTTTGCCTTTGGGGATTGCGATTGTATTTACGCTGGGATTAATGGTGGCTTTGCAGATTCCGTTTAATCCTGCAAATATTGTGACGTTGCCTTTGGTGATAGGAATAGGTGTCGCTTACGGTATTTATACGGTGGATCGTTGGCGTGAGGCGCCACAGATGAATTTATTTTCGAATAGCACGGGTAAAGCTGTGGTGATGTCGGCTCTTACTTCGATGGTGGGGTTTGGTTCGATGATGATTAGCCAATATGAGGGGCTTTACAGCCTAGGTTTGCTCATGATGGTTGGGATAGGGATGTGTTTGATTGCAAGCACAATGATTCTTCCGCAGGTTTTGTATTGTATCAATATTTGTATGAGTAGGGGTGAAAAGGAGGCTTAGGGGTTAGTCTCGATAGAGAGCGTATTTTCCACCGCCGCTCAGAAATAGGGTAAGGTAGATGGTGAGAAACATCAAGGCTAATTCTCCTTCTGCTATGCTGCCCTTGTGAACAATGAAGAACGCCACGCTCATGGTTATTGATAAGGCAGCTGCTGCAAAACGCGTGCCTATTCCTAAGATCAAGAGAAATGCACAGAATACCTCAGCAAATATGGTGAGGCCCAGACTTGTGGTGGAGCCTAGCCCTAAGGGATCAGGAAATTGCGCGGCTTTGGATGAGAAGTTGGTGAGTTTCTCCCAACCGTGCGCGTATATCATTACCCCTCCACCGATGAGACGAAGGAGAAGCAAGCCTAGATCTGGGAAGTAGGGGATGAAACGGAGGTTGATGAGTTGGAAGAGGAATTTCATCGTCTTTCAGGCTGGGCGGTTTGTGAGCAATAGCAAGTATGATTTTAGGCTTGGGGAGGGGAGGTTTGGAAAATTAGAATGATGGCAGTATGGGGAAGAAGATAAGCCGTGAGGTGTATCAACAGGAGAATGTTGTCGAATTGGCGCGTTTTTTCTTGGGAAAGTATATCGTGAGTGTGACGCCGGAGGGAAGGGTTGGGGGGT
>JANWVL010000101.1 GCA_025056655.1 Candidatus Methylacidiphilales bacterium | reverse complement strand
CCAGGCGTCGGTGTTCGCGTGGACGCGGTGGCAAAGGTTGCGGAGCACCTCGGCGGTGCGGCCCTCCCCGATGAGCACGCCGATCTCGCCGGGTTCCTTGCGGAATTCCTCGGCGGCCAGGCCGGACATGGGCGGCAGATAGGCGACGCGGGTTTTGAGCGCGCAGGCCAGCAGGCGATCGCGTTCCTCCCTGGATTCCGGCCAATTCAGGGCGCGGCAGTAAAAGGATTCCTCGTTGGCGAAGTCGAATTCGAGGCCGAAGGACCAAGGCTGGCCCTCGGAAATTCCTTCGACGGTCACCTCGAAGGTAATGTTTTTGGTCTTGGTCTTCCCGTTCTCGCGGCCGACATCGCGGACGTGCAGGTCGCGCCAAAGCAGCCGCGCGCTGGGAATGGGGATGGCGATCAAGTCGCGGCGGTTGATGGTTATGCCGGTGCGTTCCCTGGCGGAGCTGTTCTTGCGCAGTTCAGCCCATTTGCGCGCCCCTAGGTCCCACAGTGTGAGCGCCTGCAGGGCGGTGGTCTTTCCGGAGTTGTTGGGTCCAATAAAAACAACTGTCTGACCCAGTGGCACGTCCGCACACGAAAGTTTCTTGAAGTTTTTGATCTTTAGGTTTGTGAACATGGTTGTAGCATATCTGCATTGTGTGAGCATGGCGAGAAGGTTGTGTTTTAGCGGCGAGGCATGGAAGTCAGGGATGGAGCAGCTCGAGTTGAAGTCCGTGACTTTCGTAGGTTTTGAAGTCGCGGTCAAGGGTCACGAATCGGAGTTTAGCGCTGATGGCAAAGGCCGCCAGATAGGCGTCCATCCAGGCCTTGAGGAGGCGGTGTCACGCGCGGCGAGCCGCTGCCAAAGGGTGACGGTGCCCGGAGGTTCCTCGATTTCGGCGATCTGAGGGCGCGCGAGCAGCATTTGGAGCACGGTGAGTGCGGCGCGGTTAGTCATATGCTCGGCAGAGTATAGCCGTAGGATTGATGGCGTGGTGATGAGACGCAGAAAGGCGGTCTGCGTGGCCCGGCAAAGGAACGCGGGTTCGGCTACGGTGGCCGCTGCTAGCGTAGCTTGGGCTTGCGCATGGAGCGGATGCGTGGGGAACACCGCTGCCAGCCAGGCGCTGGAATCAAAGAGTGCCGCCGGCACGCTGGGTGTCCTCCTCAAGCAGGGTTTGTTGCTCCAGTGCGATCAGTTGCTCTGCTGTGATCTGGCTGGCTGGGGCACTTGGGTCGCAGCGAATGATGGGAAAGCCTTGTTCATTGAGGATGATATGCTCCGTGGTTGAACCGGCGGGGTCTGGAGGCGGCAGAGTAGTGGCGTTTAAGCTTTAGCGCGGCAGCTGCGTCACCAAATGCTTGAGCGGGATGCCGGCCTCTACGGCGCGAATTTTCA
Organism: Candidatus Methylacidiphilales bacterium; assembly: GCA_025056655.1. Lineage (NCBI taxonomy): Bacteria > Pseudomonadati > Verrucomicrobiota > Methylacidiphilae > Methylacidiphilales > Methylacidiphilales bacterium. Next base: position 11,376 of record JANWVL010000101.1, on the reverse strand, counting down.
AACGCCGCACGGGGTCAATGGGTAAATCAATGGTGGTTTTCACGCTGCCAGCTTAAGAGTTTTACGATGATGCGTTAAAGCGGGTTTTCTTCTACTCTTTTGGTGGCGAATGATACTCGGTGAAAGTAGGGGCTAGCGCCGCGAATGTCTTTGGTTGGTGCCGCTCGAAGCTGGTCGGGTCTGCGAATACGAAGTCGTAACGTCGGTCCGGGATGCTGCCTTCGCTGAACTCGGCAGTAGTGGCGTCTGTGCACGATTGCCGGGGCTGGGCCATGTATCTTCTGCTGCAGGTCGAGTTCAGCGCGGCTCTTGGTTTCAACGAGCCAGACAGTGCTGTCGGTGGTGGGGACGATGAAGTCTGGGGAGTAGTTGGCGGGGTCGCCGTTCGACAGCCACAACGGCACGGGTGGAGTGAATGGTATGCTAAGCAAGTATCAACCGCTTTGGAGGATGTGGCGGTGATTGTTTTTTGCTAAAAAGACAATGGAGGTATGTCGCAAGCGATGTTGCGTGTGTGAGGGGGTGGGTTGGGGTTTGTTGGTAGGTGAATGGTGGTAGCGGATGGGCTTTTGGATGCGGCATGGGAGCGGCTGGCGGCTGGAGGGGGTTTAGTGGCGTGGGGTGAGTTTGTAGAGGGCGAGGGTGCGGAGGCGGCGGGTGTTGTGGTCGACGATGGGTTGATAGGTGAGGTCGTTGTGCTCGGGGACGTATTGGGCGATGAAGGCGCCGTGGGGGTCGAATTTGGCGGCTTGGGAGTTGGGGTTGAAGATGCGGAAGTAGGGGGCGGCGTCTGTGCCTGTGGAGGCGGACCATTGCCAGCCGCCGTTGTTGCAGGCGAGGTCGGCGTCGAGGAGGTGTTGCATGAAGTAGCGTTCGCCCCATTGCCAGGAGATGTGGAGGTCTTTGGTGAGGAACATGGCGACGACCATGCGGAGGCGGTTGTGCATCCAGCCGGTGGTGTTGAGTTGGCGCATGGCGGCGTCGACGAGGGGGAAGCCGGTGCGGCCTTGGCACCAGGCTTGGAAGAGGTCGGGGTTGTTTTCCCAGGGGATGTCGTTGTATTCGGGGCGGAAGGCTGAGGTGGCGGCGTGGGGGAAGTGGTAGAGGATTTGGCGGTAGAAGTCGCGCCAGATGAGTTCTTTGATGAAGGTGTGGATTTCGTCGGCGGCTTGGGGATGTTTTTGTAATGCGGCTTGGGCGGCGTGGTAGATGGTGCGGGTGGAGATGAGGCCTGCGCGGATGTAGGGGGAGAGGCGTGAGGTGCCATCGATGGCGGGGAAGTTGCGGTGGGAGCGGTAGTGGAGGAGGGGGCCGGAGATGAAGTGTGTGAGGCGCTCGTGGGCGGCAGTTTCGGTGGCGGGGGGGATGGAGATTTTGAGGGTGAGATTGAGTGAGGAGAGGGAGGGGATGGGATCGGATGGGGGACGCGGAGGCGGCGTAGGGGCTTGGAATGTGGGTTGTGGAAGGGGAGGCGGGATTTTGTTGCTCAACCAATTTTTGGAGTAGGGGGTGAAGACGGTGTAGGGGGAGCCATCGGGTTTGAGGACTGCGGTGGGGGGGAGGATGGAGTTGTCTTCGAAGGCGTGGACTTGGAGGCCGAGGGATTGGGCGATGCGAGTGATCTCTTGGTCGCGAGCGATGGCGGCAGGCTCGACGTCTTTGTTGAAATAGAGAGCTTGAGCGCGGGTCTCGCGGATGAAGGCAGGGATGACGTCGCGGGGGAGGCCGTAGCGTAGGGTGAGGGGGATGCCGTGGCGGGCGAGGTCGTGGCGGAGGGATTCGAGTGCGGCGAAGAAGAAGGCGGTGATGGGGGCGCCGTTGGTGGGGGAGAGGAGGATGGATGGGTCGAGGACGAATAGGGGATAGAGGGTGCGGTGATTGCGGGCGGCGTGGTAGAGGGCGGTGTTGTCGGTGAGGCGGAGGTCGGCGCGGAACCAGTGGATGGCGGTGGACATCAGAGGGATTTTGAGCGCTTTTTTTGTGGTGATGGGGAGGAGTTGCGTGGGGTAGATTTAGGTGGGGTGCTGAATTCTTTGTGTAGGAAGGTGAGGGTGCGCTCCCAGGTGAGGCGGGTAAGGGTGGGGTTGTGTTGGGGGTTGCTGGGGTTGGCGAAGGCGTGTGGGGCGTCGTAGAAGTGGGCTTCGATTTTTTTGCGTGCTGTGCGCATGTGCTGGATAAAGGTGCGGGCGGATTCGGGGGAGACCCATGGGTCGTTGTTGGCGAAGTGAGCGAGGATTGGGGCGGAGATAAGTCGGATGCGGCGGGGGTCGGTCTCAACGGGTCCGTAGTAGATAACTGCGGCGTCGAGGGTGGGGATGTGGATGGCGGCTTGGAGTGAGAGACCTCCGCCCATGCACCAGCCGATGGTGGCAGTTTTTGATACGCGGAATCGTGGGCTTTCGCGGAGGAAACGCTCGGCGGCTCGGATGGTTTTTAGGGCGCTGCGTTCATTTAAAGATTGCATGTATTGGGCGGCGAGTGTGGGGTCGTGGGTGACTTTGCCGTTGAATAAGTCCACGGCGATGCACAGGAAGCCTTCATCGGCGAGGCGGTCGGCGGTGTGTTTGATGTGATCATTTAGTCCCCACCATTCGTGGATGAGGATGAGGCCGCCGAGAGGTTGTCGAACGGGAACGGAGAGGTAGGCGATGTCGGCTGAGCCGAAGTCGTTCAGTTGAATAAGCGCACCTTTGAGGTTAATTCTTTTTGCGCGAATTGGAATGGGGTGTGCTAGAATGAAGGCTGGAGTGAAGGTGTGGAGGGTAAAGCTTTGGATTGGGGGTCTGCGATCTTGATCTTGAGCAATCAGCGGAGATAGGAAGAGCGATAAAATCAAAACGATGAGGATGTGAGAGGACTGGATTCGCATAGTAAAGTAGTGATAAAGGCTTATTTTGCCTAGTGTTCAATTTTGCTATGATTTTTCAGAAGAAACAAATGAAAGATTTTTTAAAAAGGCATTTTACATTTTTCTTTTGTTTGTTTAACATAACTGCATAAACCACATAAGAGAAATGAAAAAGCAGCAGGTTAAATTATATAAATTATATCTGGTAATTGTCTTCTCGTTTATAGGGTCTGCTTCGTGGGCGCAGGAAAGTCTTAGACATAGCCAGGCAGGGAGAGAATATTCGGAAGCGCGATTAGTTATACCGAAATCTCGCTATAACATAAAGCTAGGTGAGCTTTTGGTAAATTTGCAGTCTCGTCTGCGCTTGGAATACGATGATAACATCTACTTACGGGAGATCAATCGAATTGATGATTTTATTATACATCCCGAGTTAAAGATAATGACCTATTATCCTATTACTCGTCTGAATGCTTTGAGGCTAGATGTGACGGCTGGGTATCGGAAGTATCTTGAAAATGGGGAGGCGGACTCAGGTTTTGTGAATATTATGCCAAGTTCTGCACTCAATTTTGATGTGTTCATTGGGGATATGAGATTGAATATTCACGATTTCTTTGGATTTGCGTCAGTGCCAGTCAGTGCTGTGAACCGCGATATATCGGGCTACAGTAAGGCAAACTTTGGACGGTTCATTAATCGGCTAGGACTATTTGGAATATGGGATCTTAATGATATGTGGTTTACTTTTGGAGGGGACTGGATCCTGTATCGAGCGATGTTTGATGGAGAAGATATCTTCGACTACACGGACAACGATCAATACACAGCATTCGCTCGACTTGGTTTCAACATCACCCCAACTTTTAATGCTGGCCTGGAGGCAACGGCGACTTGGACAGATTTCAAAGGTGATTTTAACAATGATAGCTTTAACTATTCCTTCGGGCCATTTTTTAATTTACAGCTATCTGACTATTTTGCCATACGAGGGGAAGGTGGTGTAACTGGATATGAGTTTGATACGGGAGCAAGGAACCGAGATTTTAATGATACACTGATCGATTGGTATATGAAGCTTACTTTTGAACACGAGGTGAACCAATACCTTACCCACACACTGCAGTTAGGCCGAGAGATAGCGATAGGTTATGATACTAATTATTACAAGCAATATTTTGCAAGAGCAGAACAGACATGGAAGATCATTAAAGATTTAAGCATTGGGACAAACCAGTTTGTTGAATGGGCTGATCCATCGGATGGACCATTTGCGGAGGAGTCTTTGCGTTGGGGTGCAGGGATACATTTTGGCTATCAATTAACTAAGCAAGACAATCTTAAATGGGGTTACGAGTATCTTGAGAAGGACTCAAAGTTATTCCTGAGAGACTATTACAGGCATTTAGTATTTATTGAGTGGTTGCATCGCTTTTAATTCATGCTAATAAATTTAGCATGAAGACAGCAATATCGGTATTATTGTTATCCATCGTATCTTATTTATACGCTCAAGAGCCTTCTCCTATTACTAGGGGATCTAACCCCAACAATGCTTCTAATACAGCAGTGGGTGCTCTGGGCCCAGCTTCGATGGCTACACTAGACGATCGAAGGCCCCTTGCGATCGGTGATGTGGTTAGTTATCGTGTCCTCGAGGACCAAGACCCTCCAGTTCAAAGAATTGTCACTGATAGTGGAGAAATTGATGTTCCTTACTATGGAAGAATACGGGCAGTTGGCCGAACGCCGAAGCAACTGGCATATGCAATCAAAGCAGCTTTAGAGCAGACACTCTATAAACGGGCAACTGTCATTATCGCTCTTGATCAGGCCACCAAATATAGGGGGAGAATTTACGTGGTGGGCATGGTTAGACAACAAGGCCCAATAGAAATTCCGGCAGATGAAGTGTTTACAGTAGGCAAAGCGATACTCAGAGCTGGGGGTTTTTCGGATTTTGCCAACAAAAGAAAGGTCACACTAGTCAGAGGTGGTGGTGGGCAGTATGGTAAGATACAAGATATCAATAAAACTCCGGATGGAGCGATAGTAGTAGATCTAGTTAACGTCCTTGAAAAAGGTAGAATAAATGAAGATGTTCAAGTGCATGCAGGGGATTTAATCATAGTTCCTCAGAAGATTGTTAACTTTTAAAATTAAATTGAAAAACACAATTTTGCTGACATGAATATAATGATATGGACTTTCAGGAGGTAAGTTTTGGCCATTCTCCCCCACAACCGCCCGGTGTATTCTTAACTCGTTTCCTAACAAGATTATATCGTTTTCGAGCGTTATTAAAAAAATACTGGTGGATAGTATTACTTGCACTCACAGTCTCTATCTTAGTGGGGGCAATTCTTATTGTTACCTCAAAACCAATATACATTTCATCCGGCAAGATGATGGTAGCACCGCGGGTTAATATTCCAGAAAGCATGGTTTACACCGAGGAGTATCAAAACTTCTTTGGCACTCAGATGAACCTGATGCGTTCGGCGAAAGTCTTACAAAACGCTAGAGACCGGCTACAATCTACAATGCCAGATTTGAAGCAAAGTTCAGCGCGATTGGAGGTAGGAATTATACCTCGCTCATCAATCTTTCAACTCAATGCAATATCTGAAGATAAAGATTATGTGCAACACTTTCTATCAGCCGTCATGGAGGAATTTATCAATCTAAAAAAACAAATGCGAAGTGATACAGCTAGCACTACACTAGAATCTATAAGCCAAGAAATTCGTAGAGTTGAGCGTGAACTCCAAGCTGGCGATGATGAGCTAAGAAATTTTCAGAGAGATAACAATGTTGTCGCGCTTGAAGAGCAAGCCGCAAATGCAAGTAAACAGCTTGTTGAACTCACTAATCAATTGTCGCAGCTAAAAAAAGAATACGACCTACTCGACAAACTCAGCGTTCAACAAAATATCGAACGCAAACAGAGAGCACAAGCAGGAGCTATGGACAGTGAGGATAAGAAGACGCTTTCTGAAGCACTGGCTTCCTCTGAAAGGCAATATGCAGAGACAAAGACGGAAATGCAAATGCTCGAGGCAGAGGTAAATGCACTATCCGAATATCTTCGGCCTCAACATCCAAAACTTATACAACTCCAAGAGGAGATCAGGAGAAAACAAAAACTACTTGAAATCTTCGAAAAACAAACTCTTGAGGATGCTGAATCTCGTAAAAAAAGTATCGAGATACAAATCGAAAATTTAAAAGAAAATATAAAGCAGGCAGAAGAAAGAAACCTTCACCTTAGTGAAAGACTTGCTGAATACAATCGCCTTAAAAGTCGGGTGGAGAGACTTCAACAGACCCATTCTCGTTTACTTCAAAGCATTCAAAATGTCGGGATGGCACAATCCGTAGAACAAGAGACTGTGACTATCCTTGAAAACGCTTCTCCTCCCTATGAGCAACCTAAAAAAGTAGTCCAGACAGCAGTGATTTCTGTGATTACTGGTTTAGTTATCGGTCTTGGTCTGATCATGCTTATCGACCGATTCGATGATCGCATCAATTCCCTGACTGAACTACAAGAGCTCTTTAGAGAAAACATAGCCGGGCAGATTCCAAAGGTTGAAGTTGGTCCTGACGAGCGCATTGACCTTCTCAAACAGAAAGACGAACGTCACGTCTTTGCAGAGGCCTATCGAAACATTCGTTCCTCTCTTATCTACATGCCTGTCCAAGGACAACGGCCAAGACGCATCGTCGTCACTAGCGCAATCCCAGGCGATGGCAAATCCACTGTTTCCGCCAACCTTGCCATCACGATGGCTTTTGCTGGCAGCAAAGTGTTGCTTGTGGACTCCGACTTGCGGAGGGGGTGCCAACATCAGATATTCGGAATTCGCGGCACGCCTGGCTTTTCAGAAATACTGCGTCAAGAAACTCATTGGGATCGCGCCATCATTCAGACAAGTGTGACTAACCTTTACATCATTCCTTGTGGCCAGATGCCTGCACAGCCGGGCGAGCTGCTACTGAGTCCATTAGTCAGTCTCTTCATTCGCGAAGTCGAAAACCATTTCGACTATATCCTCTTTGATAGTGCCCCAATTATGGCTACGGACGATACTTCAAGTCTCGCTCCTAAAACCGACGGAGTTCTTTTCGTTTTACGTGCAGGATACACCAATGCCCGACTCGTGAGAGCCGCACTTGACGTGCTCTATCAACGCCAAGTGCCAGTGCTCGGACTCATATTTAACGGTGTGGATACCAACTTGCCTGAATACTATTACTACAAATACAGCGAATACTACCGCAGCTATAGCGTGGCCTAATAAAGTTCATGCTGCGGCGCGCTCTCGTTATAAAGCATATTGCGTGAATTTCGAGAAAGGCGAGTTTTACATCCAGCGGAGGTGATTCCAAAAATCAAAATAATTCCGCCACCACTCTTTGCCTCCGAGCACCCACAAGATAGCCCCGAGCGCCAAAAAGGGTCCATATGGCAAGCGTCCCTCATAACGTCGCCAGTGAGAGCTGTGCATCAAAACAGTTCCAAGGACGGCTCCGATACAAGCAGAACTTCCGATCACAAAAAGCACTCCTTGCCAACCCACCATGGCTCCGATTAAGAGCATGAGCTTAACGTCGCCTATTCCCATTGCGTCTCTTTTGAACATGCAGCGTCCCATACAGCCGATCGCCCACAAAATTCCAGCACCGGCAGCTGCTCCTATCACAGCGTCTCGCCATCCAATTAAGCCTTCGATGTGTGCGCTGCCGAATATTTGCGCTAGGAAAGCTAGTCCTGCTCCCCCTAGTGAAATACGGTCAGGGATAATCATGTGATCCCAATCGATTCCTGTGGCCACAATTAAGAAGCTAAAAAATACCAGCCAGACTCCTGCGGCTGGCAGACTCCAGTTTTGCCACCACAAAAGCCACGCTAAAAAAGCTGTAACGGCTTCGACTAAGAGGTAACGCACATCAAGCTTTATGAGTCTGCATCGGCATCTGCCGCGCAGAGCAAGCCAACTTAGAATGGGCACATTCTCATACCAGCGCAATGCTCTACCGCAGGCTGAACAACTTGAGGGAGGATGAATCAATGAGCGACCAAGCGGTATGCGGTAAATGCAGACATTTAAAAATGATCCCACGCATGCGCCCCAGATTGTCCATATTGCCCCAATCCACGGCTCTCTCCATAACGAATGGAGCTCTGCGGGCCAGTCGCCGTTCATGTTTGATCCTCGTCTAGAGCCTTTTCTAGGGCATGACGCATAGCGGAAATCGGAGCTTCGCGGCCAGTCCACAAGCTCCAAGCCATAGCGCCTTGATGCAAGAGCATTCCGAGGCCATTACTGATGCGGGCGCCGGCCGTTGCAGCGGCACGTAGAAACGGGGTAATGCGGGGACGATAGACAGTGTCATACACTAAAAGGTGTGGAAGGAGCCAGTTTCCAGGGACGACACTGGGGTCGGTGAGTTTCCAACCTAACGCAGTCGCATTTACAACGAGGTCGGCGTTGCGGATGGCTTGTCGCATCGCTTCGCTGTGCCAGTTCACTGCATGGACTCGTGAGGAGGCCGATCCTGAAAGCTTGTTTTTTGTGGGGAAGAGTCGCTCGGCATCTTGTGCGACTTGTTGAGCTCGTTCAAACGTGCGATTGGCTATGACAAGGGTCTCGCAATCTTCGAGTGCTGCTTGTAAAGCCAGTGCGCGGCCTGCACCGCCTGCTCCGAGGATGAGGATGCGTAAGTCGCGGACATCTACGCCGAATGCTTCGCGGACGGCTGTGACCCAGCCAGGGCCGTCTGTGTTGAGTCCAATGAGTTGGCCATTTTGGTTGATGACGGTGTTGACTGCGCCGAGCTTTTCTGCGTGAGCATCGCGTTCATCGCAGAGTTGATACATGGCTTCTTTGAGTGGGAGGGTGCAATTCCAGCCTCGAGCGCCGATTCGTCGGAGCTCATGGAGGGTTGGCTCGAGTGTATCTTCGCTGCATTCGATGCGGACGTATTGAGCGGAGATTGCTGCGGCTTCAAATGCTGCACGGTGCATGATGGGGGATAGGGAGTGATGGATTGGTTTGCCTAGGACGGCGAAGAAGTTTTTTTGGGGTTCTGATTTTTTGAGTTCATCAAGCGTCCATACGGTGTCGCTCATGTGGGGAATGATGCCGTTGTGGAGGATGGCACGCAAGCTGTGACTCCGACACAGAAGGCTGGCTGTAAAAAGTTGTCGTCAGATTTAGCTATTCGTTTTTTTTAATCCCATATAAAAGGCATCGCATGAGAAATCTAAACGTAGTTGCAGTTTATCGCGCTGCGGGGGTTATAGGGTTTTGTTTTGTCGTCAGCTGTATTGTTGGCTGTGCGAAAAAAGAAGCATCGGTAGCTGTGCCGCAGCTTCTTCCGGAGTATACGTTGTTTTTTGATTGGGTGCCGAATCAGGAGCAGACGTGGAATCGTTTTAAGGGGAGTGCGGCATATAAGTTTTACGGGCATCCGGATACTGTGCGAGTGGTCACGCTTGCAGAGGAGCAGCTTGTGGCAGCGCTTAAGCCTACGTTTGAGAAGTATCCGGCTGTGCAGGAGCTCTATCAGCTTTTGAAACAGACTGTCTTCGAACTTTACGAGGCAGATCGTGGGGAAAGCTTTTTTGCATTGATCCGAGTTTTGCCGGCTACGAAAGATTCGATTCATTTAGTGGGAGGGATTCGTCCGCGGCCTGAGGATCTGCCTAAGTTGAGGAGAATCGTTGCAGCTTTTGAAGAATATTACAAAAAGCATATAGTCGCGCTTCCTTTGGTGAAAAAGCTGGAGGACTTCTTCGAGGTGAGCAAAGACTCGCACAAGGGCACGATGTATCGCAGGGTGCGGTTGGCAATTGGGGAACATGAGCACAGCTTTTGTTTTGCAGAGGCAAAGGGCTGGTATCTCTACAGCGTGAGTGAGTCGGCGCTGAAACAGTTTCTTGACGCTCTAGCACAGGCGAATCTGCGGCCGAAGCCGTCATTAGCGGATCGAGAGGAGTTTCGGCAGTATGTGAATTCGGCGTCGATGCCGGATCGGATAACTTTTGGAAACGGCGAGAAGGGGATCATTCAACTGGCGAATTTTTTTGAAAATCTTTGGCCTAAGGCTGTGCAGGGTGAGCCGGAGACTGAAAGTGACGAGATGCGTGAGGCATTTTTGCGTTCGATCCAATCGCAAAAAAATATCGCAGGATATAGTGGGACAGGGGTGGCATTGACGCGAATAAAAGAGGGCGGGATTGAGGATCTGACCTATAATCATTTTTTGTCGGATACGGCATGGAAAGCCAACCGTGTGCTTATTCCTTCGCGAATTAGTCTCGAGACGCTGAATATGACTCGCTCTGATACATTGATCTATGGAGCGATCACGTTGGATGTGGCTGAGTATTTCAAGATGCTTAAGAAATTTTACGAGCACGATCCTGTAGTGAAGGATGGAATTGAACAGCTTGAGACGAAGGTTACGCAAGACGTCAACCTTGACCTTTACGAGAATATACTTGAGCCGCTTGGGCCGGAGATGGCGTTTGCGCTGGATTGGCCGGATAGCTCGCTATATCCGTTGCCTAGTCTCTGGATTCAAATCAAGGATTCTGCTGCTTTTCAGCCAGCAGCGGAGCAGTTGTTGAAATTTTTAAGGGAAACGCCAACAGGCATGTATGCGGAGAAAAAAGAGACGCAGCATGCGGAACATACGTTGCTGACGTATCGGATTCCGATGATGGTGGGATTGGCGCCGACTTTGGTCATCGGGCCGAAGGGCATGGGATTTTTCCCTGATGATACGGCGGCGCGGCGTTATTTGGGGGGAGGCGTCCCTGAAATCGAGACGCTGCAGAGCGCGCCGCAATTTGAAGCTTTCATCAGAGATGTATTCCAAAAATCGGACTATCCTGCTGGGTTATTTTTTGTGGATACTGCCCGCTTGGCGCAACGGACTTATTCAGCACTTGCTCCGATGGTCATGATGGCGGGCGGTAGCTTGTTTTCAGAAAAAACGAAAGAGTTTTTCCGAAAAAATCCACTGCCGCGAGAGATAAGTTTTGCAGAGACACTTGGGCAGTGGACAGTGCTCAAAGAGGTCGATGAAGGGAGACGCGCGATAAGCGCAAAATCACAATCCCCGGTGGGTATGGCATTCGTCCCTCTTATATATGGCTTAGGAGCGGGGTTGGTGATCTATGCTGTGCCTTATCTTGATGAGACATTCTTATCTTTAGCTGATAATTTCCATGCTGCAGTTTTCGGCTTGTCTTCCACGACTGCATCAACTTCAGCGGAGACGAGTGAAAATTCTAGCCTATCTTCAGCACCTGAGATCCCTTCATCCTTGGGTAATGAAGTTTCGGCTGATTCGACCTCTGAGCCTCTCTCTGAGGCTCCACAGGTGGAAGCATCACAAGATGAGAACAAAAGAGAGGAGAATCCTCTAGAGTAAGTGAACCGTATCTTAGGTATGTCGAAATCATTGATTATAGCTGAAAAACCTAGTGTCGCGGCAGATATCGCCAAAGC
>JANWVL010000100.1 GCA_025056655.1 Candidatus Methylacidiphilales bacterium | reverse complement strand
AGAGAAAAACCCGCGCAAAAAACATCGATCCTTTTTTATTTCCTCCCTACGCCCCTGGATAAGTAAGATAGGCAGAAACTACCGCATCTAAACCCCATTTTCTCCCCTCCCTTTGGAGTGCTGGAGCTTGCGGCTCGCTTGTCACCGCACTCCATAACGCTGACGCCTGCCACCGCACTTCGTATTTGGACTGCGGTGCAAAACGAAGTGCCTCGCCGCCTTAAGACTAACTAAAGCGGGGTTGCGCTGGCGCTTGCTGCTGCAGTCTAAAGTTAGGGAAGCGAGGCGCCGAGGTTGGCTGAGACGAGGTTGAAGTCGACGGTGGAGATGACGCCGTCGGCGTTGATGTCGTTGCGGAAGGTGGCCGCTGTCACGGGATTGCCTATGTTCGCCTGCACTGTGTTGCGATCAGGATTGATTGCTACTTGCTTGTTTCCATCCACGTCGCCCTGCAATATTCCAAATGTCAACGTAAAGTTCGCACCCGTCCCGTTGACATTGTTGATGTTGAGGATGTAGCGCTGGTTGCTGCTGATGCTCACTATGGGCAACAATATCTTGTTGGCTGTGTAAACTGGGGTCCCAAAGGTAGCCGTGCCTTGAGAGAGGGAGAAAGTCGCGCTTGTGGTGGGAACGTTGAAGGTGAGCTCGAGCACTCGTGCTACGGTGTGGCGTCGTGGGTCGATCCCGTAGGCGGGGCCGGCCAAGGGGAGATTCACCCCAAAGGTCCCTGCGGTGCCGTGCGTCGCCAATATCTGCGCCGCAAGCAGGTTCGGCGGAGTGATGTTGGTCACTTGAAGGACAAAGGTGAATATGGGGCCGGGCCCTGCTGCGTTCACCGCAAACAGTTGCAAGGTGTAGGTCCCTGCTACTGTCGGGGTGCCTGATAGTGTGTTGCCAGAGAAACTCAACCCTGGCGGCAGCGGTGATAGTAAAACGTAGCTCGTGGGGCTGTTCGTCGCCGTGAAAGCCTTCACATATGGGGTGTTGACGTTAACGGTGTCTGTAGCTGGCGGCTGAATCACTGCTGGAGGCGTCGTGCCGCAGGCGGTCGGGCCCAGTTTTACGAGGAAGCCGTCATGGGCGCCTCCGCCATAGGTGGGTTGGTGGCTTGGGGTGGTGGTTATGCCGGTTGCTGAGTTGGTGTAGCCGACTAGGTAGACGGCGCTGAAGGCGTCGGCTGCGGCTGCGGTGCCGTAGTCTTGGCCTGTGGCTCCGTAGTAGGTGGCCCAGAGTCGTGTGCCTGTGGGGGAGAGTTTGACGAGGAAGGCGTCTATGCCTGTGCTTTTGGTGTTTTGGTGGCCGACGTGGGCTATGGAGGTGGTGGAATTTGTCTGGCCGGGTAGGTAGAGGTTGCGTGCGGCGTCGGTGGCAAGCACTTGTCCGAGGTCGTCGCCGTTGCCGCCGTAGTAGGTGCCCCAGATGCGAGTCCCTGCTGGGTTAAACTTGGCAACAAAGGCGTCATTCCCGCCGGCTCCGAAGGTGTTTTGATGTCCGCTGTGGGCTATGGCTGCCGCTGAGCTCGTGCTGCCGGAGACGATGATGTGGTCGTGGGTGTCTACGACGACGCCGTTGATGACGTCGTTGCCTGTGCCGCCGTAGTAGGTGCGCCAGACGATGGAGTTACCCGCGGGGCTTAGTTTTACAATGAAGCCGTCTTGGCCTCCGCCGAATGTGCTTTGATGGCCGCCGGTGATGAGACCGCTTACAGTGGTGGTGTATCCGGCGATGATCGAATGGCCTTGGGAGTCGACGGCGACGGCGTTGGCGATGTCGGTGCCGGCTCCGCCGAAGTAGGTGCCCCAGAGGCGGTTGCCTGAAGGGTCAAATTTTGCAACGAAGGCGTCGGTGCCTGTGCTTTTGGTGGGTTGCACGGTGCCGGGTGTGGCGATGGCTGTGGTGGATGCGGTGCGGCCGGTGAGGTAGATGTTGCCGGCGTTGTCGGTGGCTACTGATAGGCCTTCGTCTTGCTGGGCCGCGCCGTAGTAGGTGAACCAGACGAGGTTACCTGTGGTTGGGTTGAGGCGCGCGAGGAAGGCGTCGGGTTGGGTGGTGCTGCCTGGGGTGAGTTGGAAGGCGTTTAGTCCTAGACCGGGCGAGGAGGTGGAGCCTGCGAGGTAGGGATCGCCTTGGGGGGAGATTGCGAGGGCGTGGGCGGTGTCGTTGCTTGTGCCGCCTAGGTAGGTGCCCCAGAGGCGGTTTCCGAAGGCGTCGAATTTTGCAATGAAGGCGTCGGTGCTGCCGCCGTTGTAGGCGGTGGATTGTGTGCCTGGGGTGGCTATGGCGTTGGGCGAGGCGGTCTGGCCTGCGATGTAGAGGTGGCCTGCGTTATCGGTGGCTACGGCGTGGATTTGGTCGTTGCCGGTGCCGCCGTAGTAGGTGGCGAAGCAGCGGGTGCCGGGGTTGGCTGGTATTACTCGGACTGTGAGGGAGTAGGGTGGGCCGAGGATGCCGTTGTTGGCTTGAATGGTGAGGGGATAGAGGCCGACGGCTGCGATGTTGCCGGAGAGGACGCCTGTTGTGGAGAGTGTGGTGCCTGGTGGGGTGGGGCCGATTGGGGCAAAGGAGGTGGGATTGTTTGTGGCGGTGAAGGGGTAGCTGAAGGAGACGCCTGCTTCGACGATGAGTTCGTTGTTCGGTAGGGGATTTATGACGGGTGGAAGGGGAACGGCGGCTATGGTGAGGGTGAGGGTGGCTGTGGCGGTGGAGCAGGAGTTGGTGGCGGTGAGGTTGTAGGTGTAGGTGCCTGCGGCCGTGGGTGTGCCGCTTAGGGTGGCGGTGGAGATGGTGAGGCCTGGTGCGGGGTTGACGGGGGTGAGGGTGAGGGTGGGTGTGGGGGTGCCGCTGGCGGTGAGGGTGTAGTTGAAGGGTTGGCCGACGGTGCCTGTGGCGGTGGTGGGTGAGGTGATAGAAGGCTGGCTGTTAACGGTTAAGTTGAGGGTGAATGGGGCGCTGGTGCCGCCGGAGTTGGTGGCGGTGAGGGTGATGGGGTAGGTGCCGGGGGCGACGTTGCCGCTGAGGGTGCCTGTGGTGGAGTTGAGGGTGAGGCCTGCGGGGAGGGTGCCGACGACTGCCCACGAGGTGGGAGAGTTTGTGGCGGTCATTGTTATGTTGATTGTGGCGGGGTTGCAGTGGGTGACGTTGGCGGGGCCTGTGATGGTGGGTGGCGAGGGTGGGCAGGCTGGTGTGGTGATGAGGCCGACGTTAAACCAAGCTGCGGGGTTGGCTGAGGCGGTCTGGGGGGAGACGACTTGGGCTTGGATTTCGTAGGTGGTGTTTCCGTTGAGGGCGGTGAGGGTGTGGGTGCCGGCAGGGGTGGCTGGGCGGGAGGTGGCGGGGATTTCGGTCCAGGGGTTGAGGCCGATGCGGTAGCGGATGGCGAGGAATTGGGTGGGGGTGCAGGAGGAGGCGGGGGTCCAGTTGAGGAGGATGGAGGTGCAGGTGGCGGGGGAGGCGGATGGGGCGAGGTTGGGTGCGGTGCATGGGGGGACGATGGAGAGGTTGAGGGTCTGGGAGGCGGAGGCGCCGCAGGAGTCGGAGAGGGTGACGGTGATGAGGTAGTTGCCGATGGCGGCTGGGGTGCCGGTGATGGCGCCGTTGGTGGGGTTGATGGTGAGGCCGGGCGGGAGACCGGTGGCGGACCAGGTGGCAGGGGCGCAGTTGGGGTTGATGGAGTGGGTGGGTGCTGGGATGGGGGTGATGGGGGTGTTGTGGGGGAGCGGGGGCTGTGAGGGATAGGGGGCGAGGGTGGGGGGTTGGTTGCTGATGAAGAGGGTGAAGCTTTGGGAGGCGGTGCCGCCGCAGGAGTCGGTTAATGTTACGGTGACGTTAAATGTGCCGGCAGCGGTGGGTGTGCCTGAGATGACGCCAGTGGTGGGATTGATGGTGAGGCCGGGTGGGAGACCAGTGGCCGACCAGGTGGCTGGGGTGCAGGCGGGAGGGATGGTGTGTGGTGGGGGCGAGAGGTTGAGGTAGGTGAAGCCAATGGTGCCGTTGGGTGGGGTGGGGTAGGGGTTGAGGGTGGGGGCGTTGGTGATGGTGAGGGTGAAGGAGAGGGAGGCGGATTGGTTGCAGGCGTCTGTGACGGTGAGGACGATGTTGTAGGTGCCGGGGGTGGTGGGGGTGCCGGAGATGATGCCTGTGGAGGGGTTGATGGTGAGGCCGGGCGGGAGGCCGGTGGCAGACCAGGTGGCGGGGGAGCAGTTGGGGTGGACGTTGGGGTTGGGGGGAACGATGCTGGGCATGGGGGCTCCGGCTGTGGCGGGTGGGACAGTGAATGGGGGGAGGGATGGGCCTGGAGGACAGGGTGGAACGGTGACGGTGCCGGCGGGGAACCAGCCGTATTCATCGGTGCTGCCGTTTTGGGTGAAGACGGTTTGAATTTGGACTTGGTAGGTGGCGTTGGGGGGCATGTTGGGGATGGTGAAGGTGCCGGCGGAGACGGGCGGGCGTTGGGACATGGGGAGGTAGATCCAGGGGTTGTTGCCGGAGCGGAAGCGGATGGCGAGGAAGTTTTGGGGCTGGCAGTTGCCGGTGGGGGTCCAGTTGAGGATGGCTTGGGTGCAGTTGTTGGTGGGGATGAGGGTGGGGTTGAAGTTAAACGCGGAGCAGGGTTGGAATGGGACGAGTTGGAGGGTGAGGGGTGCGGAGGTGGAGTTGCTGCAGGCGTCGGTGAGGGTGACAGTGGTCTGGATGGAGCCAGAGATGGTGGGGGTGCCGGAGAGGAGGCCGGTGGTGGGGTCGAGGGTGAGGCCGATGCTGGTGAGGTTGGGGATCATGGAGTAGGTGGCAGGGGTGGCGCTGACGGTGCCGCCGAGGTTGTAGGTGAAGGCGGTGGATTGCATGCCATAGACGGTGGGGTAAGTGGGAAGGGTGGGAGTGGTGGGGGTGTTGATGGTGAAGGTTTGTGGGGGGATGGGACCGCAGGCTGAGGTGCCGGTGATGGTGATGGTGTAGGAGCCTGGCGCGGAGATGGTGCCTTGTAATGTTCCACCGAAGGGGTTGGGTGTGAAGGTGACTCCTGGGGGAAGGCCTGAAGCGGTGAGGTTACCGGGTTGGCAGGAGTTGGCGAGGGCGATGTTGGAGCTGATGGACTGGCCTACTGAAGCACAGGAGGGTGTGGTGGTGAAGTTAACACATTGATAGGTGACGGGGACGAGGCCGTGGTAGGGGCCGACGGTGCCGTTTTGGCCGCCGGAGACGAGGGCGACTTGGATGTCGTAGGTGCCGGATTGGAGGGAGGAGAGGGAGAAGCTGCCGGCCGAGATTGGGGGGCGAGAGGTGACGGGGATGCCGGTCCAGGTGTTTGAGGTGGAGAGTTTGTAGCGGAAGTGGAGGTGGGTGTTGGCGGGGCATGAGGGGAGTGGGGTCCAGGTGAAGTGGATGGCCTGGCAGGCGGATGGGGAGGCGGTGATGTTGAGGATGGCGGGGGAGGTGCAGTTTTGGAAGGGGACGATGAGGAGGTTGAATGGCTTGGAGACGGAGGTGCCGCAGGAGTCGGTGAGGGTGATGGTGTGGCTTGTGGAGCTTGAGGCGACGCCTGGGGTGCCTGTGATCTGGCCTGTGGAGGCGTTGAGGGTGAGGCCAGGGGGTAGAGGGGGGGAGATGGTGTAGGTGCCTGGAGCGAAGTTGGGGTCGAGGGTGCCGGCGGCGTTAAAGGAGTAGGGGAAATTGTGCATTGCGGTTTGTGGGGGGTAGTTGGGGAGGGAGGTGGGCTGGCCGACTTTGATGGTTTTGTTGAGGGTGAGGGTGTTGCCGCAGCTATCGGTGAGTTGGACGGTGAAGTTGTATGTGCCGGGGGTTGTGAAAGTGCCTGAGAAGGTGGGGGGTGAGGCGAAGGTGTTGTAGGTGATGCCTTGCGGGACGTTGGTGGGTGCGATCGAGACGGAGGGACAGAGGGCGGAGTGGTGGACGGGTGTGGTGACGTTGATATTTTGGCCGACTGAGGCGCAGGAGGGGATGGCTGAGAGGTCGATAAATAGCTCGGTGAATTTTGCGACGAAGCCATCGCGGGAGCCGCCGCCGTAGGTGGTTTGGTGGGCGTTGGAGGATGCGATAACGCCGGCGGGGGATGTGGAGGAGGTTTCTCCGGCGATGATGATGTTGCCTTTGTTGTCGAGGATCAGGCTGCGGGCATCTTCGTATCCAGAGCCGCCGTAGTAGGTGCCCCAGAGGCGCTGGCCATTAGTTCCGTTGAATTTGGTGATGAAGCCATCGAAGGTTCCGGCTGTGTTTTGTGGTTGGTAAGCGTTGGTTGTAGAGATGGCTCCGGATGGGTGGGTGCTGGGGAAGTTGAGGGAGTTTGTGCGGCCTGTGAGGTAGATATTGCCTTGAGTGTCTATGGCGATGGGATGGTCTGAGCCGATGTTTTGACCTTCAGTTGCAGCGCCGCCAAAGTATGTGCCCCAGAGTCGCTGGCCGTTGGAGCCATTAAATTTGGCGATGAAAATGTCGTCGTTGTTAAGAGTCGTTTTATGGGTGCCTGGAGTTGCGATGAGGGTGGAGGAACTTGTGGAGCCTGTGATGATGATGTTGCCGCTGGGGTCGGCTTTTACTCCGATGCCGGCCTCGCCTGCAGTCCCTCCGAAGTAGGTGGCCCAGAGGCGTTGGCCGAAGGAATTTAGTTTTATGAGTATTGCGTCTAGTTGGGAGTTGTTGGTATGAAAGGAGGGTTGGTGGGTGCCGGGAGTTGCCAGGGTGAACGAATTGGGTGCGTTGGGAGAGTTTGTGTAGCCGACAACTAGGACGTTGCCGAAGTTATCGACGGCGATTCCGGTTCCGACGTCGGAGTTGTAGCCACCGTAGTATGTTCCCCAGAGACGAGTGCCGTCGAATCCGCTAAATTTGACAATAAATATGTCGGAGGGTGAGCCTCCGCCTCCGTGGAAGGTCTGGAGGGCTCCTGGCGTGGCGATGGATCCGTTGATGTTGTTTTGAATGCCCGTTTCACCTGTTAAGTAAATGTCACCGAATGAATCGACCGCAAGGGCGCGGGCCTGATCGTTATTGGCTTGAGGGACGCCCATTGAGGCGAAACCGCCGTAGTAGGTGCCCCAGAGGCGGTTACCGTTGGGATCAAATTTGATCAAGAAAGCATCCACATCAGAGAGGCTTGGCTGATTAATTGGCGGAGTGGATTTGTGGGTGCCTGGGGTGGCGATGTTGGAGCTGCTGGAGGTGAAACCGGCGACTATGAGATTGCCGCTTGGATCGATGCCTAGGCTTTGCACGCGGCCGTTGATGTAAGTGCCCCAGATACGTTGACCGGTGGGTAAAAATTTAGCTACGAAGCCTGTCCCCGCATCGTGGCCTGAACCTGGGGTGGTCTGGAAAGAGGGGTTTGTGGCAATTCCTGCGACTGAGACAGGGAGGGTCACTCCGCCTATATATATATTCCCGAAGGCGTCCGAAACAACACTGTGGATGATGTCATCGCCCGCTCCGCCATAGTAGGTGCCCCAAAGACGGTGAGGTAATGTGGTAGAGGCAGCGGGATGGATGTTAAGGATGGCCACAAGGGCGATGATGGCTAGAGTTGGTAAGCTATGGGAGATTGGGGAATATTTCATCGTTATCCTCCTATTTTGAGGAAGTTTTACAAATTAATCGGGAAATGTCAACCAAATTTTTCAATTATGTTGACATTGTTTTACCTTTTTTGGGAAAATTTTATTTAAGGATAGAGTGGATAGGCACCAGAATCGGATGATGCAATTGAGCCAGGGAGGCTCTATTGCGGGTGAGAATTTTTGGGAAAAATTCTTTTTATACGCCCTTGGCCTTTTGAGTCTATGGCAATCTCGGCTATCAGCTCATAGGGCAGAGCCCTGCTATCCTCTGGAATGAAGTATTTTTCCATATCAAATTTGATATCGAAGCCGCTATACCATCCGCGTATGTATGGGGCGTATGGAGATGGCGACGGGGGTTGTGCAGAAATGTGGTGTGTCACCCAGAAGCCCTCGGCGTCTTGCTTAAGAATAACATAAAGTTTATCACCGGCCGAAAATAGGTGTCTGAAAGTCTCAGGCATCTCACTGATTTCATAGCGAAGCGTGGCGTAGTTGCCGCGCAACAGGTCGCGAGGGTCAACTGTGTAGGCACGGATTCGGTAAGATGGAGCGGCTAGTCCGATGGCATTATAGATGTAGAACGCGGCTAGGCTAGTAATGTAGGCAGCTAGTAGGGTGTAGAGAGCTTTACGTCGGCAAGAGGGGATCATTTACTAGGTGTAGGAGGTTCGGATTGGGAAGACTTTCGGGCAACAAGTTTATGAAGAGACCACCACGCCCAGGTTGTGGCAAGAATGAAGAATCCTGCGATCATAAAGCCAAGCGCGGTGTAGAGGTAGGAGTAGATGTAGTGGAAGAAAAAGGCAATCATGATGAGAGCGAGAAAGAGGAGGGCGAGGTTGAGGAGATGGGGACGGCTTTTGTTGACAGAGTAAATGAGGACCAACAGGGCCACAGCGGCGATAAGGAACCACCAGTTGCGCGAGCTTACAAAGCCATGGATGTAGCAAGCGGTGAAACCTGAGAGCAGAGCCCAATATTCACCGATGTAGCGATGATGCTGAGAGGGACTGAGGCGCCATAGTTGAGAGATAAGAGCAAGGACTACGGCAAAGAGGATTTGGCTCTCCAGCCAGGAATTATTGGTGAGGTAGTGGAACTGGTGTGATAAGAAATATAGTTGGAAGGCGAGGATTTGAAAGCACCAAACTGCAGTAGATAGGCTTAGGAGAGTAAGAGGCACAAGGGCAATAGCCCAGACGAGGAAGAGGTGAGAAAGGTCGCCGTAGATATGAAAGGTCTGAGTGATGAGAGCAAGGGTGAGAAGTGGAAGGATGGCTGTTGCGGCATAAGCCGTCTCTCGGAGATAGGTGGGACGGTTGCGGGAGTGTGACTCGATGGCGAGAATGCCGGTGAGGGTTAGTAGTGCGAGGAGGGCGATGAGCTTTGCTAAGTCTGGGATAGCTTCCCAGTTGCTGGAAATATAGAGGGTGAGCCCGAGGATTAGACAGCCTACGCCTATGACGGCAAAGATGAGAGTGAGGGTTTTTGAGGTAGAGTGTAGGGGGTAGCGAGCGAGGATGGCTTCGGCTTGTCGAGGTTCAATGAGGCCTTCGGCCATCCAGCGCTGGAGAAGTGTTTCGATTTGGGAGCGCTTCATGGTGGGGATGTTATTGGAGGTTTAACTTTAGTTTTGGAAGAGCATAAGAATTATTCGACGCTTCCCCATCGTTTTCCGAATGGCCAGTAGACGATGAGAGGGGTGCCGACGAGATTGCGGGCTGGGACAGGGCCCCAGTATCGGCTGTCCCAGCTTGCGCGGGCATTATCACCTATAGCGAAATATTCGTTATCGCGAAGTGTGAAGATTTCATTAGGTGAGCGGAGATAATGTTGCTGTGAGTCGATAAGGTAGCCGCTGTATTGATCTATTTGTTGATATTGTTTTTCGAAGATGCGGCGACCTTGGAGAGGCCGACCGCGGACGTAGAGATAAGGTGGATCGATTCGTAGAGTGTCGCCTGGTGTGCCGACGCAACGCTTGATGTAATGCTGGTCGTGATAGATGCCTTCGAGTGCATTTTGAAGTTCGATGTCTCGAATGCCAGTTGTCTTGAAGACGAAAATTTCGCCGCGCTCAGGGCGGCGGAAATGGTAGATCATTTTATTTACGAGAACTTGGTCACCGGTTTCTTGACGGTAGCTGAAGACATAGTCTCCTGCTTTGAAATATCGGCCGGGGCGGAGATCGAGTTTTTCACGGATGAGCTTAGGGTTTAGCCAGATCTTCACGCGCGAGCCATCATCGAAGCGAAGGTAAGACCACTCGAACCAAATGAAGTTGCTGCCTGGCTCAATGGCGACGAGGTGGAGGTCACGCGGGGCTATATAGCGGCCGTATGTTCTACCGAAAATGACTTGCTCAATGAAACGCACGAGTGGGTTGGGAAGCGGCTGATCGTAAGCCTCAATTTCAATGCCAGAGAGGGTGGGCCACATGGAGCCGGTGGGGATTTTGAAGGGTTGGAGAAAATAAGCCTTTATGGCGAAAGCAAGGACACCTGCGACGAGGAAGACCTCGCAGTTTTCCTTGAGCCAATCCCATGAGCTGCGTGTGAAGGTGGTGTCGTAGACGCGGAGGCTTTGTTCAATGGCGTTTTTGAGTAGGGATACATTTTGCGAACGGATCGCGATGGTCAGCTGTTCGATGGATTCTTTAACGGCTTTAGATTTTTCTGGGCTTAGGACATCGCGCCTGTAGGTGTGCATTTTTTTGAGGATACGACGATATTCGATAGCGTGGGCGCGGAGTGAGCGATACTCACGCCATCGTAGGAAACGTTTTTTGAGATCCATGGGATAGCGCTGATTAGCAAACGAGTGAGGAATGGCAATGCTGTGCTTTTGTTTTGCGCTAGACAGGTGAAGGCGTTAGGTTGTGGCGTCATGAGAATTTATGCCGTCGCAAACCAAAAGGGCGGTGTGGGTAAGACAACAACTGCTGTAAATCTTTCGCATGCTTTGGCAAATTTAGGGCGTCGCACTTTGTTAATCGACCTCGATCCCCAGGCTAATGCGACGAGCGCCTTGGGGCTTGAGCCCAAAGAGGGATGTAGCCTTTATGAAGTGCTCCAGGGTCGAGCGACGGTGTCCAGCAAGATCGTGGAGTTAGCGGAGAATTTAGCGATGATCCCTGCTGAAATTGATTTGGCAGGTAGTGAGGTTGAAATCGCGCGTTTGCCTAATCATCTGACTCGTGTGAGGGAGGTCTTGCACCAATTTCGGGAGGTAGGAGGCTTTCGGTTTTGCTTTA
>JANWVL010000099.1 GCA_025056655.1 Candidatus Methylacidiphilales bacterium | reverse complement strand
GAGCTTAGCCACCCCTGCCGCGGCGTCAAGCGGAGGCAGGTCAGCTGAAGCAAGATGTTAGGCAGCGAACATGTGCCTTCTTAGATCTCGCAGGCAATAGCGGCAACTCTCTAGCTGGACAATTGACTTTGCCTGCTTTTTATTGGCCCACTCGAGCAGTTTCAAAAAACGCCTGCCAAAAGAACCCATTCTGAAAGGCTATACACAACCCCGGAAGAGATAGTTCATCCTTCACGAACTTAGAGTAAACACCTGCATAGACGATAGGCGAAGCGATTAGCGCCCCAATAAAACGAGGGATATTGAAACCTATTGCCCCAGTCTCTTGGATGCTGTCCCATATTTCCCCGGCCATTATTCCAGTAATCATCGTTCCAGCGTAAATTACATCAAGCCAAGTGATATTTATTTTGGGCAGCGCTCTACTTTTTATGCCGTGTCCAACGGCACGCGTTGTTCTACGACTAGTTATTAAATGTCCTATGGCACCAGATGCGAACATTAAGATGAGCCCAACAATGATCAAGATGATTTGAAGCACATCCATAAGATAAGATCCTCCTTGGGCAAAGATTATGCGACCTCAAATTCACTAAGCCTCTTTAGCAGCGTAGCGATCGCTGCCTAACGGGGTGGCGAATACGCCGCCCCGTTCACACGACTGCCTGCGGTCGGGTGAACAATTGGATTATATGATTTCCGCGCAAAACTCCTCCACCACTTTATTATCGGCATAAGACGTCTTCGTGAGTGAATGACTAAGTTTTTTTGCTGCCGATATCTTCAACATGGTTCTTTTCATCTTCTGGTTTTTATTCGGTTTCCGTATAACACACCCTCGTTTCTCCATACGAAAACATACCCAAAGGACCGCTAAAGCCCACTCCATCGTTATTCAGAACCTATATCTGACAACAAAGATACTCTGTTCATTCCATATAGTCAAACCGATTTTTCATCAACTCGGAGCTTGGCGATGCTTAGAGTAATTAACCTTTCTTTGCCTTCCCTCGTTCCTCATCACCTCACATCCTTCGTTTATGCCTCCGGCACAGATCGGCATACTAAAACCCATCGTGCTCGAAGATTTCGCCTGCCTTCTTATTTGTAGTAAAATTGTGGCGTATCTTTTATTTGGAAACGATGCAACACGATATCATTGATAACCGCGATACGCTTCTTCACGATACTGTAAATAAATTGCTCTCTAGTGCAGAGGCTGCCCACTTTGCGGTTGGTTTTTTCTTTCTCAGTGGCTTCAAGGCAATT
>JANWVL010000098.1 GCA_025056655.1 Candidatus Methylacidiphilales bacterium | reverse complement strand
TGAAATGACGATTGCAGGCCTTGCACAGGTAGCGCTGGCTGCCGCTGTGATTCTTGCCTCGTTTGACCACCGATTCGCTTATGTCTCTTTGGACACTTCATGTATCCAATTTTATTTACTCCCCCAGTTCACCGGCGCACTTGACCCAGGAGGCTACCGATTGCGCACTTGATACGCAGATTGCGCCTGATGTGTCGGAAGCTGTGGCCATCTAGATACATCTCGACGACTTGGCGCAGGATTCTAGGCGGGTAGCCGATTAGGTTGGGCTGAGGGATGAAATGACGATTGCAAGCCTTGCACAGGTAGTTCTGGCTGCCACTGTGATTCGTCCTTGTTTGACCACCGATTTACTTATGTCTCTTTGGACACTTCATGTATCCAATTTTATTTACTCCCTGAGCAGCACGATGGACCTCGGGAGATAGTGGCTCATGTCCTGATTATCACATTACGTGTTGTGTAAGCATCGGTTTTCAACGTAGGTCCCGCACCGCTCATTTTAAGATTGCGCCTGATTGAACCACTTTGAGAATGTAGTTGTTATCTTTTCTCCCTGCAAGCAGCTGTTTTCCGACCAAGATGTCTTTTTCCATCTGCTCTATCTTGAGCAATTTCAACGCAAAACGTCTCACTACAGCGAAGTTTGCCGCCTTAAAGCCCATCTGCGCTCGGCTCAGATCTTCCTGAAAGATCACATCCTGCGGTCAGCACAGATTGTTTTCTATGCATCAATATCTTTGTAACGCTTGGGCAAAGCATTTCACATTCCCCTTCAGGCTGGTGATTCAGGGTTTACACATTAGAGCGCTGCTTTCAATCAATTTATCATCCAAATCGCGTAGGTAGGCTACGGTATTGCCTTCGCCTACCTACGCTTTCGCCTTTAGCCGTCTGATCTGCACAGCGCGCGACCTTGATAATTCTTAGGAAATGGATTTGAGAGGGATGGACTTGACATGTGTGCAATTTTCTATTAATATTAGGCACGACCTCTTGGTAGCAGGCTGGTTGTTCCCCCTAGCATCTCTCCCCTCTATCATGGAGGGGAGAGTTTTTTATTGTAAACAACATCAATAGCCCTGAAGAATATTGATTAACATCCTTATGTTGATTTAGAAACAGGAGTAAACGCAATGATTTACATCTTTATTTAGCTAATAATATAAAACTTCCATTATAGCCGGTATTTAGCTTAAAAAGATAATTTATAGATCTATTTAAAGAATTACTGTGAGCGGGTCACGATCAAGTGCCGATATCATATTGCTATATCTAAAATTAGAAGGTTGCGTATTTTCATATGGAGTGATGTAATTTTGTACAATGTGGCGTTTAATATATGGTTGGGCGTATGAGAATGGATTTGGATGTATCCACGCTTTGTAATTATTCAGTGCATCATACATACCAGCTATACCGGCTAAAAAATGCGCATATCTACGGTCAATTTGAGTGCTGTGAATAAATCTCATTACATAGTTAGCCAGCCATGGCAAAGCCGAATAAACAATCTTGTCGCGCGCCTGACGATAAATTATTTCAACCCCATTATTATCATAGACTGAGGGTTGTTTGCAGGCTTGTGCTAAATAATACTTAACGAGGAAGAAATAGGCAGTCGCTGCTTTTTTCGGGTCTGCTGCATGCGATTGTCGAATAATTTTTAAGGCATCGGCAGGTGGGATATCAATTAGATCATAGCATAAATTCCCGAGAACAGACTTAAACAAGTTCTCCAAATCTTGCCCGGTGTTGCTGATTTTTTGTATATGTATGTAACCAATATAAATGATGTTTACAGCTAAATCATCTTCAGACAATGGCTTGATATGATGACCCAACCCGTATAATAACGCTTTTAAGTTAGATGATTTAGCGTCCATTCATCCCCGTTTTTGTTTCTAGGTTTTCTAATCCTTCTTGGTCGACAAGTTTGCGCTTTTCTACTTCTGCGATAAGACCGGAGCCATGCCCTGCAGCCAGAACTACGTGCGCAATACTTCCGCTGGTAGCGGCTGTGCTGATATTTTCTATGATGCTCTGCGTATGCCTATTTACGCGCGTAGTTGTTGTATTTGAACCCCCTGAATCACTTTTGCCTTCTCCGGAATTTTGTAGATTATTTATAAACTGAGTAAATAACTCGCTTGTATGATCTCCAGCCGGGCGACTTTTTTGAGAAGAGGTTTGCCGCGCATCTTTATTGCCTTTATTATCATTACCTTCTTGTTCTTGATTTTGTTGGGCGAAGTTTTCTTGATAAGAGCTGGATGAAACAGAATCGGCTCTTGTATTACTTTCTTTTTGTTTAGCTTCACTTTTAGGCACATTGGTTTGACTAGTGGAGATAAAATCCTGTAAGAACATACTTGCTTTCCCAAATTCATCCATACCGATTTTCAACCATCCATCTGGGGTATGAGCCCAGTAGCGGTGTACGGCTTCTCGTTCCTTTTCTGGTGATGATCTGCTGTTGTGTGTTTGATAAGATGACTGATTTGAGTAAGCTCCATTATATGCGTGAGCATAAGCTGGCGACAGTGATGACGAAGGCATTCTGCCTATATCTTCAAAAGCGCTACCGGTATGTTTAGCTATCGACTCAAAGCTTTGTCCTACGGAGACAAATGAGCTGGTAGCGAAATTAATGGCGCTGCCGAGATTAAGTGCCAGAGCAGCACCATTCATCACTAAAATGATCAGACCTATAGCAGCCGCAAAACCTAATTTAGCAAACCATCCTGACAAAGATCCGGATAGACTAGATGCGATCATGATAAGAACAGCAGTGGCGACATGAACTAGGAGTGTTTTAACGAGAATATCGCGCCAACTTTGAAATATAACGCCTGTTGCAGGTAATACCAAAGATGTTATGGCCATAGGAGCCGTTAAAACGCAGAACAAAATTGCTAACATTTTAAAGAAATGCGAAAGAATCAAAGTCGACATGAAGAATTGTGAGACAAAGAAAGCCATGCCATTTGCCAATCCTCCGTCACGGTTTGATGGGAATAGAAGATTTAATATGCCCAAACGGTTAATACAACTACTACCACTCCCGCAAAATGCGGCTACTACATCATTGATAACAGAAAACAATGTGAACATTACAGGTTTTATCATGAGATAGCATATGATGATCACCCCTATTTTTAGCGCGTTATTTGATATATGCGATGTAAGTTCATTGGAATTACCAATAAGATAAAAGCTCGATGTGATAACCAAAAAGATGATCCCTAGTGGGATAAACGTGAGGGCGATTGCTTTAACGTAGGGTTCGATGTTGCGTGCAAATGGCGCTATGGCAAAGGCTTGAGACTCTGAAACAGGCAGACCTCTTGTAAAGTAAAAAGAAATAAATCTGGAGATACCTGCTCGTGTATCTGTTAAGGCTCCGCTGAATAGAGATGTGACGGATGCATTGAGAACGCCGGAGAACATTTGGACCGGCATGAACATGCGCACCTTAAGTAGAGCAGTGATATTTTGTATAAATTCATTGACAATCTCACCTATAGTTGTACTACCACTAACCGCGACAATATTATCTGATGGAGAGGATGATTGTCCTCCAGAGCTACTTGTATTTTGACCAGATGTGCCGGATTGTGCGAGTTGAGCTGGAATATTAGGATCAGCATGGACGAGTTTTATCGAAGAAAATAACACGAAAAATATCAATATAAAAAGCTTTATTTTTTCTAGCAAGGTTGTATAGGTTTTTTTCATGTCCTTATTATAGCTTAGCTTACGCTTTAATCAAGGCCAACTTGTAAAACAAAACTATATCATGAGTATTTTAAAATAAACAGGCTGAGCCTTTCACACCCAATGTTAGTATAATCTTTTGAAAGATCGAAAAACATATCAATCGAAAGATAAATATCTGGTTATTTATAACAAGAATATCGATAAAATCATCGCCAGACGTATAATATTATTTTTTCATGGCTTCAAATGAATAATAAAAAATTTAGCTCTCGAAATAAATCTTATAACTCGGATGAATTTGTTTGATGGATAGCCTCGATTCTTAATACTATACAAAGCACTAAAGCTGCAAATGGTAAATCAGCTTATTTATACACTACTAGTATCACAGTACCGACGTTATCCTAAGTGTTTAAAATTTACTCAATCATACCATCAGCCATTTTTTGCTCTCGCAATTCTTGTATATTATAGATTTGCAGAAGGCATGGATTTATCTGCGCACTATCCGGAATAACATACGATTTATAAAAATATATAATAACTTTATCTGATTATAGAACAAAACGTTTATGTGGTATACTATAAATATCGCGCATTAATTATTGCCGAATTTTTATAACAAACCGAATGACTATGCTAAATTGTATAGCGATGGGGGATTGCGTGTATATCATATTATTTGCCCGCAATGTTAAAACTGATTCTATAATTTCTGTATACAACTATAAATTTAATTACTCTTATACTATACTAAGCAATAATTTAATAAATCATATAAAATAAAAACACAAAAATTTTTGATTACCATTAAAATGTTTTCATTTTATAATAATTCTATGGGATATAATAATCCTGGAGTTGATAAACAATTTTTTCCATGCTCATATCGTCAGAATCTTGTTTCGGTAAAATTGCAGTAACAGTATAAATACCTACTCCTTCCATAAAAGCTATTTCAGACTCTATAGGTAAAAATATAGAAGACACGTTATCATCAGACATATTATATTCGCTCCTGCATTTTATATAAACCACACTCTTTTCCTTTATCTTGTCTTTTTTTATCTTACTACACACAACGGATCGCTTGTATTTTGTCCCCTTTAAACTATATTCAATAAACCACGGGTTCTGACGAGTCAGCAAGTCTTTCGGTAAGTAGATGCCATTGGCATTATAGGTAAGGCCAATCATAGGAAATGATAATTCAAGCCAAAAAACAGATTGATCGGAACACTGTAATAAGTCATCAACGACCATGGTCTGATCTGGTGATACATGATCATAAGTAGGTGTATCATCCCGATCCTCACCTGGTGAGGAGAGTAAGTAATATGCACGGCTATTTAAAACATAGCGACCATCTGTTAATTTTTCAGACACTTGTCTTCTTAAGTAGTAAGTCCCATGATCTTCATCATCGATACGATAATGCCAATAGGAGCCTACAGCAAGCGGGAAGAATGATGAGCAGTTTGGATCCACTTGACGTTCTCTGTTGAGAGGTGTTTTTATGATTATAATCTCATCATTCTTTTTATTGTCACCAGAAGATCTCCTATCAAAAAAAAGCAGAAATGATGCTATGACAATAGTAGACATGATGAAAAACGGCACGATGAATTTCTTTTTCATACGTAAGGGCTATTTTCGTACTTATCCTTAATTGTTTCTATGGCTACTGAATAAATTTTCTTCACTTCGCTTACGCTCTTTCCCAATATTTCAGATATTTTTCTGAAGGTGTAGGGTTTACTATTGTCATTGAATCCTAGTCTTAAACAAACAATTTGGCGCTCTATTTCAGGTAATTCATTTATTTTTTCCCTTAAAAACGCTTTCAAACGTTCTTTTACAAAATCTGAGTATATTTCATTATCCATGATTTCTTCTATACTAGCATTTCCATCATTAGGGTGGTGATCTATGCTTATGTATTGAATAATAGGATTAGGTAGCATGTGATTTTTCATGATATATTTACTAACCTCATCTTCATCTGGCACACGGCCTTCTTCCACGACAACTCTTTTGTAGTAATTCACCGCCTTAATATATTTATCTAAAAGTGTGCGGGGTATGCGAACTAATTCCTTGTGTTTTCTCACAGTATTAGCAACCATGGTTTTGATCCATGGCACTGCATAAGTAGAAAATTTTA
This sequence comes from Candidatus Methylacidiphilales bacterium, assembly GCA_025056655.1. Taxonomy (NCBI): domain Bacteria; kingdom Pseudomonadati; phylum Verrucomicrobiota; class Methylacidiphilae; order Methylacidiphilales; species Methylacidiphilales bacterium. The sequence continues at coordinate 1,105 of JANWVL010000098.1, read as the reverse complement.
TGCCCAAATCCGGATTGTATTTGTGCAATGCCCTCCATAAACCGAGTGCACCACTTTGAAAAAGATCATCGTAAGGCACATCAGTATGATGCCGATAGTGTTTACATATAGAATGAATTAAATTTTTATACTTTTTGAATATTTCATCAGAAGACATAAGCGTGCCGTCAATAAGATATTGGCGGTCGGGCTGTGCCTTTTCAGAGATCATGTATATCATTATATCACGACGTTTGATCCTACGCAAGATATAAATTATATATTTTAGAATACATTGAATATAATCATGAGATTTAAACCGGCTTATTGTTGGATTACATATCTTTTATATCAGATCACTGTTTATTGGGTATTGAAACAAAACTACATTTGCTTAGAATTTCTTCGCTTATGTATAAAGAAGCAGCAATAAAGCTTTTAACATCATGTATGACTAATAAATGTAACCAATATCAAGCAGAATTCTTTTTACTTGTTCTATATCAATTGAGCAAACCTGGGAGTAAATAAAATTGGATGCATGAAGTGTCCAAAGAGACATAAGCGAATCTGGGGTCAAACAAGGCAAGAATCACCACAGTAGCCAGCGCTACCTGTGCAGGGACTGCCATCGTCATTTCATTCCTCAGCCCAACCCAATCGGCTACCCGCTTAGAATCCCGCGCCAAGCCGTCGAGATGTATCTAGATAGCCTCAGCTTCCGACGCATCGGGCGCAATTTGCGTGTCAAGTGCGCAATCGGTAGCCAACTGGGTCAAGTGCGCGCGGTGAACGTGCCTTGGATGTCCCCCATCCCACAGCCCCCAACCGACGACTAACCTATCGTCGAGCTTGAGAGCAGTTCACATTCGTCGGGAGTAAAAAAATGCGCCGATCTCATCACGCAGGTCGAGCGTCGGACGCGCTGCGTGATGATCTAGTAGATACTCTATCCCGCGATGAAGTGGTGTTACAGGCGGTGGTGGATCAAGCGCCACGGGCATTTCAGTATTGCACCGACGGCTTCAGTGGGTATGCTGCTTTAGACTACCGTGGCGGCTGTCTCTGGTTGCGCCGGGCAAGTCGCAGACCTATTCGGTTGAAGCAAGTCTCGCCGAGTTGCGGG
>JANWVL010000097.1 GCA_025056655.1 Candidatus Methylacidiphilales bacterium | reverse complement strand
CCCGCAACTCGGCGAGACTTGCTTCAACCGAATAGGTCTGCGACTTGCCCGGCGCAACCAGAGACAGCCGCCACGGTAGTCTAAAGCAGCATACCCACTGAAGCCGTCGGTGCAATACTGAAATGCCCGTGGCGCTTGATCTACCACTGCCTGCAGCACCGCTTCATCGCGGGATAGAGTATCTACCTGCTCATTACGCAGCGCGCGCCGGCGCTCGACCTGCGTGATGAGACCGTCGCGTTTTTTTACTCCCGACGAATGTGAACTGCTCTCAAGCTCGACGATGGGTTAGTCGTCGGTTGGGGGCTGTGGGATGGGGGCAGCCAAGGACGCTCACCGGCGCACTTGACCCAGTTGGCTACCGATTGTGCACTTGACACGCAAATTGCGCCTGATGCGTCGGAAGCTGTGGCCATCTAGATACATCTCGACGGCTTGGTGCGGGATTCTAGGCGGGTAGCCGATTGGGTTGGGCTGATGGGTGAAATGACGATTGCAGGCCTTGCACAGGTAGCGCTGGTTGCCGCTGTGATTCTTGCCTCGTTTGACCACCGATTAGCTTATGTCTCTTCGGGCACTTCATGTATCTAATTTTATTTACTCCCTGCTAAATTAGTAAAGCGCAATGATATTCTTTCCACAATAGATATGCATAATTTTTTGTTAGGAGTGTGATAAGCTAATAGATAATAATAGATAGTATTCTTCACATAAACAACGTTGTTAATGGTAAATCATTTAGTGATGTACCGCTAGAATAAATATGTATTCTGATACAGGTAATGATTTGAAGTATAATAATGTCTTTTTGTTTACTTTTAGATATTTTTATACCATCCATGAGATGACATGCCAATATACAAGGTAGGCCGATGATATATCATCGGCTATTAATATTTTATAAACTAAATATATATAGTTACCAGGTTTATTATTTTTTACCCACTTCATACTTAAATCATTAAACATCAACAAATGAAAATAATAAATTGTCGTCATTATGTATTTTTATTGCTATTTATATTTACGCGATCACCAACTTCTTTGATAAAATCATCATTATTTCATGATTAATTTACATAGTGATCATCTTTGGGCCTTTATTTTTATTATATAGATAACGATCAAAGATATCTTTATTATTTGAATAAAAAGATGAACTACTTTCATCGTTAAACAATAATAAGGCAATCCAAATTCCAGATATAATATCTTCATTGTACTTAAACTTAAATTCATGTAAGAGTTTACTAAAAAAATCCATAGAACTATCAGGTGAATATGCTTTTAGTGCAATCATGGTATATTCAATCAATTGTGAGGAGTACACTACTTTTTTATTTACTAAACAACTGCGCAACCAATCCATAATTATATCATTTTTATTTTCTATGTTTTTTTGTAATAAACGATCAATGGCTAACATTTTAATACCGTCATTAATGTAATTATCGTAAAGTACTCTAGTAAGTGAATGAGAGGAATCTATCTTATCATTCATTAATGCTATATATATAAACCTTTCGTTAAATCTATGCGGATATTTATCGAATAGCACATTAATCAATTCTTTGTCTAAGGCAGTAAAAACCTCCATGCTTATATCTTGCACCCAGTAATAATCTTCATTAGTATAATAAGCAACCATTTCGTTAAACTTATCCCTATCACCCAAATATAATAAGCCCTTTAAGAGATCATCTATGTTCGCATCATGTATATTTAAACAATTTAAAATAACTTCTAAAGCTCTAGGATCGCCGGATTTGCCTAAATTCATAATATCATAGACATGAAGCTCCTTCTTTTTAGTAATATTTTCATATATCACTTCCCCATAGTGTTTTATCTCATCATTTAGCTCATTGTTAGCCTTCTCGCTATTTCTTGCCCTATAAACTATATCCGCAAGCGCTTGTATTATTGAATCTCTCATTTCCTCATCTATATCTTGCTTCAACAATTTCGCGATCAACTTACAATCATCAAGTTCACCTATACGCCCTATTGTTCGTATAATATAATTTTTAGCAACCGCGCTTTCATCTTTATCCAGCATATCCCTCAATAACTGAATCGTTGCGTCGCTCTTTATAGAATCTAAAAATGCAATACAACCTATCCTTGATGGCCCCTTAGCTCCTGATATTACTTTATACAGTAATTCATAATTAATTGGTTGCTCTAACTTATGTAATGTACTGATTGTTAGCATCTTTATTAAAGAGGAAAAGTCTTGGATGGTAGAGTCTAATATAGGACTCAATTCTTTTATTTTTAACGAGCCTATAAGATCTATAATATACATACGATCGTTTGCATAACATTCTTCTGTCAAGATCTTTACTATATTTTTATAGTACTGTTCGTGGCCGAACAAATATAATCCCATGTATGAATAAAGGCGCATGAATTTATTATTATGTTGTACACCTTTATTCAAGAATTCTATAAATTTATCATAACGTTTAGCTGCCAAAGTCAAGAACAGGACAATTAAGAAAGGATTTGGCATTGTAAATGAATCTAAATCATATTCCATTAATTTTATCAGTGCATAAGCAAATTCTGGGTTACGATCAACAACGGTTTTTATATCCTCATAATCAATTTCATAAAATTCATGAACTCTAAAATATATAGCGCGTAACGCAGTCATTTCATGGTTGTTATTTGACGTTGTCATATCATATATCTTAACAATACTCTGGGATAAATTCAACCCAAGAAATAGAACATAACTTTTAGTGGAGGGGGGTATTTATATTCACATAATCAAAGCATAACTTTTGTGAAATAATCAGTTATTCATGATGTATTTATATACATGCTCACACACTTAATATTTCCACACATCAAAATTACTTCTGAAGCTATAAATTTTATGATTTTGTATAAATTAATAATATCATAACCATTAAGGCACTTCTTTTTAGCAATATATTCATATATTATTTCGATTTATCTTTTTTATATTGTTATTTACATCTTTATTCACACTCTTGTTTTTTTCATGTAAACAATATCCGAAAATGCTTCTATTATTGTATCTCTCATTCTTTTATCTATATATTGGGCTAATAATCTCGTGCGCATCTTACAATCATTAAGTTAACCTATACTCTTCACTGCTTGTATAATATCACGTTTGATATTTGTATCTTCATCTGGGAGTAAATAAAATTGAATACATGAAGTGTCCAAATAGACATAAGCGAATCAGTAGTCAAACAAAGCAAGAATCACAGCAGCAGCCAGCACTACCTGTGCAAGGCCTGCAATCGTCATTTCACCTCTCAGCCCAACCCAATCGGCTACCCGACTAGAATCCCGAGCCAAGCCGTCAAGATGTATCTAGATGGCCACAACTACAGGTAATGATTTGAGTTATAATAATGCCGCGTTTTCTCTTACTTTTAGATGTTTTTATACTATCTATGAGATGACATGCCAATACACATGATAGGCCGATGATATATTATCAGCTATTAATATTTTATAAACTGAATATATATATTTACTAGTTTTATCATCTTTTTATCTATCTCACACTTAAATTATTAAACGCCAATAAATAAAAAATAATAAATTGTCATAATTATGTATTCTTATCGCTATTTATATTTACATGATTACCAACTTCTTCGATAAAATCATAGTTATTTCATGATGAATTTACATAGTAATCATCTTAGGAACTCGATCATTATCATATAGACAACAATCAAAAACATCTCGATTGTTTAAATAAAAAGATACGCCATCCTTATCATTAAACAATGATAAGGCAATCGCAATCCCAGACACAACATCTTTGTTATATTTAAATTCATCCAAGAGTTTATTTAAAAAATCAATAGAACCCTCAGGTGAATACGCTTTTAGTGCAATCATGGTATATTTAATCAATTGTGAAGAATATAATTCCTCTCGAATTCCCAAATAATTGCGCAACCAATTCATAATTATATCGTTTTTATTTTCTATGTTTTTTTGCAATAAACGATCAACGGCTAACATTTTAACTATGTCATTCATTTGCTCATTGTAAAGTATGCTAGTAAGTAAATGAGGGGAATCTATTTTATCAGTCCTCAATGCCATATATATAAGCCTTTCGGGCGATCTATATGCATCTAATAGCATATCAAGC
>JANWVL010000096.1 GCA_025056655.1 Candidatus Methylacidiphilales bacterium | reverse complement strand
GTCGCAACACTTTCATAGAAAAAAATGCAATTCTTGTTGTAGAACCCCATTGTCCAGGCCAAACTGCTTGTCTTAAAATCGGATCAAATTGTTATATAAACCAATTCTCATTCATCGATTGCCATTATTCTATTACAATTTGTGATTCCTGCTTGATCGGTCCTTACGTGTATATATGTGATTTTGACCATGTTTTAGGAAAAAATGAATTTATATGTGCCCCCACTGTGATCGAGTCTAATACATGGATTGGCGCTCATGCTTGCATTCTAAAAGGCGTAACGATCGGTCATCACTCGATTATCGCGGCAGGAGCTGTTGTCACCGATTCCATCCCTCCTTTCTCGATTGCCGCTGGCGTGCCAGCGCGGGTGGTTAAAAAAATTCAATCAAATGACTGAGCCATCTAATCCATCACTCACAGCAGCAGTCATCATCGTCTCGCGAAACCGTTGTCGCGAACTCATTCGTGCCGTCCAATCCGCTCTGCAACAAAAATCTCTTTCTGAACTTCTTATCCTCCTTGATGGAACGAGCGATGACTCTTTTCGAGTTCTCAAAGATATGTTTTCTGAAGAACACCGCTTGCAAATCTATCCTTTTAACGAATCGAAGGGATGTATTTATCGCCGCAATCAAGCCGCTACATTAAGTTCTGCGAACATTATATTTTCTTTGGATGACGATGCGACCTTTTCATCTCCTGAGACCGTTCACCAAACGATCCGAGATTTTATTCATCCGAATATCGCAGCCGTAGCCATCCCGTTTGTAGAACCCGAAATCGCCTCCTCTCCACGCCAGACTCCACCGGATAACGAAAAAATCTATCTGACAGACTCTTTTATCGGCACGGCTTACGCCGTTCGACGCGATATTTTCCTCTTGCTTGGAGGCTTTCGCACGCATCTTATTCATCAGGGTGAGGAATCGGATTTTTGCCTGCGCCTTTATGCGGCCGGATATGTCGTTCGCCTTGGAACGGCTCCCCCGATTCAGCATTTTCCTTCACCGATTCGTTCCCTAGAACGCATGGACTACTACGGGGTGCGCAACACCCTTCTCTTCCATTGGCAGAACACTCCCACCGTTTACCTTATCCCAGCCCTCATCCACGCTATAGCTCGCTGTTTGCTCCACACGTTAAAACCGAAAAGATTACTTACTAGAATGCGCGGCTTATTCGACGCCCTGATCATCATACCCAAAATAGAACGGCGGCCTGTATCAACGAAACTCTTTAAAATTTGGCGTAAGCTCCGCACCCTAGGATCGATCGCTACCGATCACATTATCCTGAAACCCTTGTTTTCTCCGCATAAATCCAGCGATTATGCTCGACGATCCTAAGCTCTGGAAGAATCTTTCGCCACCAGTAGGGCTTTATGACTTTGACCCAATACCCCAACCTAGATAGAAACTCTTTGCATTCTTCCTCCAATTTCTCCTCGTGTGTCTCGATTAAAAGCCGCACCTCCCGTTCCCTCAAAATCTTTTCAGCTCCTTTCAATACATCTAATTCAGCCCCTTCGACATCGATTTTGATAAATCCAATCTTACCCTCACCTAAATCTAGGTCATCCAGTCGAATGTAATTTTCGCCGCGATGATGACTCGCATAAGCATGGATAACAGCAAGTCCATTGCCTTCTTGAAGTTCATTTAGCCTCAAATTTCTTTTTATTCGGTCGAGTTCACTCTCAGAGGCTTCAATCGCGATCACTCGCGGCAGTCGAGCACGTTTCTTGAGATAGACCAAAAGTTCTCCAGCTCCAGCACCGACATCTACGCCCCAGTCAGTTCCACTTACGCCGCGTTCAATCCAGCGATAGGTTTCACGCTCCCACAAACCAAAATAAAGTTGACTGTTGTCCGCCCACTCTAGCTCAAATTCCAAGCCCTTAAACAACCCTCATCGCACTCGCCTCGGCTGTGCCTCCTTGCTCAATCCAATTAGTCTTTTAATTAGTGCTTTTATCGTGTCCATCTTCAAAACTGATTCCTTTTATTTCGATAACTTATTCGATCATTTGAGCACACAGAATTAGTTCACATTTTGTAAATTAGTTCACATTTTGTAGTCGTATGCTAGACTTTAAACTGGTCACTAAAGCAAGGCCATCTAACATAAAATTGCTATATGGCAACCCCGACTGTAGCTGTTTCACCCTCGGATCAGGCTTTGAATAAGCCTACTTCGCCTCAGCAGCAAAGTCGTGTCATTTTCCCGGAAGGAATATTTCACCGAACAAGCATACATGGCGTTCAAGGCATCTTTTTCGTCTTGCTAGCTACCCTTTTTGCCATTTTGACAGTGCCGTATGATGTCGCACCTCCCGGTGTCTTGCGTCCAAGTGCCCTCTGGATGAGTCTGGGTCTAGCTGCCCCCATCTTAGCGCGCATCTGGCTGAAGCCTCATGCGCTATTTGACCCCGTCAACGTCGCTCTGATAGCTCCGATATTCTGGATCTTGCTTGACCCAATCCAGGGTAGTTATGAGCTTTTTAACATCTCAGATAATGAGCCAAAGATGTCCTTTATATGCATTCTCCTTTATGCGATGGGAATATATACGGCCACTTTCCACAAGCCTTGGCGTCTTCCGCAAAGTGTGTGGCGCGCCGCTAACGTTAAACTCAGCCCGAGATCTATTTTCATTATAGGCTTGATCGCTTTTTCGATTGCCATCTTGCGCTTTGCCATCCCTAGCAAATTTAATCCTATCACCATGTGGAACGGACTTTTCGCTAATCGCTGGGATGCGCCTTGGGCCCCTAACCCAGGCACTGTTCAGACTATCATCGACCACTTCAGCTACTTCGGCTACCTTCTTCCCACTCTCACCGTTCTTCTAGGTAGGCTACATCGGTGGCGCCATCCAAGCGTTTACATCATGGCTGCTTTATCCGTTATTATCACCGCCTTTATTAGCCAGGGGGGCGGCCGTCGAGAAGT
>JANWVL010000095.1 GCA_025056655.1 Candidatus Methylacidiphilales bacterium | reverse complement strand
TAGATGTCACCTTGATTTATTGGCGCACCATAATCTATAAATCCCTCAAAATCAGTGACTCTTGGCTTTAAGTCTAAGTCTATTCTGCGGTCTGGGTATATTGTTGGCACTACCTCTAGGGATACTCCTATGCCTTGGGTTTGAAATTCGGACGGAGTTGCTGGTATAGCAACTACTACATCTTGATTATCATACCGTGCCGGGTTGTTGGGAACTTCCGGTTTTTCATATTCTGTTGGGAATTTCATTTCCCTGATAATCTCAAGGATGGCTTTTGTTCTGTTTTTAGTTGTGACTTTAGGGACAGACAGTAAGTCTACATTGGTAACTTGATTAAGAAGTTTCGCGACTAATAGCATTCCTTTATCTCCAATAATGCCTCCTATTTTGAAAGTATTTGGTTCAGATATTCTCAAAGGAGCTGGTCTTCCAGTAGGAACGGCTCGTTCGACAGGAATCGAGACTAGTGCCCGTTGGTAGTCTCTAATGTTCCCGTTATCATCAAACACAGGCAAAAGTAAATCTCTCGTGTCTATATATTTCCTTACTTCGATTTCGTTTGGCTGCAACACATTGCCTGGCTTATTGGTGTTATTTGCAGCAATTCTTTGTGATAAAGCGTTGTTAAGCAGACTGTCTTCTGCCGTTGCCAGACTTGAGTAAGACGCAACCTTAACATCTGATGGATTCCTGAAAAGATTGTTAAGAAGTGCCACGTAGTCTGTAGGACCCGAGGGCACTATCCCGTTAAAATTAGTATAAAAATTAAACGACAACTCCCTCAACTGATCATCAGTAAACTCCGCAAACTTAGCTTCTATAGTTACTTGGGGATCTTCTTCTTGCCGAGCGAGAATAAGACTTTCAATGATATCCAGTTGCTGAGGAGTGTTTTTCACGACTAACTTGCTGCTACTTGGCAAAAAAACCGCCTTAGCGTCGCCCGGGAAGTCCACCCCCATATCTTCAAGCTGTTTTTTGACGTCAGTCTGTCCGATTATAACTTGCGAACCCCTAGCGCTGCCAGGCTTTGCAGCTTCAACCTTGAAATCTATCTCAAAAAATCCGGGCGGAACTGAAAATGTCCGTGTTTGCATCACTTCCGAAGATTCAGTTGCAGGAAGGATGAAAACGGCATACTCATCTACCTTAAATTGAAGGTTTGTTAGATTGGTGATAAAACGCACTACATCCCCTAATGGGACTTGGCTAAGGGTCAAAGTAATATTCCTCGGGATAGTCGGTGTAGGAGTTGGTTCCTTTGTTTGCTCACCGGGCTTCGGAGGCTGGACAGTGGGTCTCGATTTTAAGACGAAATTTACTCCTTCACCTGTCGGATCGAGCTCTTTACTTTTAGCAGCAAGAAAACGGATTGCGTTTTCCAGCGGCATGTCATTAAAACTCAGACTTGGGATGATGATGTTTTGAAGTTTATCATTGATTTTAGCGATATTCGACAACTGGCCCGTGCGCTCTATTACTCGACTTTCACTCCGATCATCTGGCATGATTGGCTGAGACCAACGCTCCGTGACTTGCAACATCGCCTTAGCCCGTTGCGTCTTGTAAGCTTGCTGGGCTGCTTGCATGCGATAGCGATCCACACGTCGGATCTTTTCAACAGCCGCTTTGTTATAAGGATCGATTAGAAGAATTTGCTCGTAACGTTTGATTGCCTCATCGTATTGCCCAGTCTCAAAAAAACGGTCTCCTTCGAAAAACAAGCGCTGGACGTTAGCGAGTTTCTTCTTGAAATCGGGCGTGACCGCCGCACTTTCCTCGACCGCGTTAATATCCAGACGCTTCTTTCGATAAGCTTCAAGCTTGGCTTTGGCTTGGTTGAGCCGTGCTACAAGAGATTGATCATTCGGATTGGCGAGGCTGGCTTCCTCGATTAATTTATAATGCTTCTCGATATCACCGTCTTTCTCAGCTTTTTCTGCAAGCTGTAGCTTAGCTGCAGCTAAGCCTTGAGCGGCGCGTAGAGCAGCCGGTGCAGTGGCCCCCATCGCAGGCAAATTTTCAATAGCAAATTGAAACCTTGCTTCAGCCGAGGAAGGATCTCCCATCTCAAGAAAGCGTTCGCCTTGAATTACCGCGTTGTTAGCCGCTTGCACTAGGGCTGCTCGTTCCCTGGCCTCTTGCTCGGCTTTTGCTGATGGAGAAGATACGTTAGGTGAGTTTACATCTTGAGCTAGGATGTGGGACCCTGCTGCAAGAATTATTAAAAAAAATAGATAAAATCTTCTATAAAGAGCCATAATTGCTTTTTGCTTGGTCTTATTAAACTTGTCAACGTGATTTTTCGTCAACAGCCTTGCCCTTCAAACACTTGACGGAATTTTTACAAGCTAGGCTTTAGTTCTATCTATCAAAGCCAGATTGCATGATCAAAACTTAAAGTGCTATTTATTAACATTTTCCAGATAAACTCGTGCTAATCCTTGCCTATGAATAACTAATACAGTTTTCACATTCAGAAATTTAGCCATACTACGAGTGCAAATCAGCCGCTCCTAAAGGAAGCTGCTTGACAAAGCGCAATCTCAGTAACTTTTAGATTAATCCCGCAGCGCGCTTAAAAAACCGTCTCCGAGCTTCCAGCTCATCTTTCGTAAGATTTGCAAGCCGCTCCGGACCAAAAGCCTCTACGTTAAATGAAGCCAGCACTGTCCCGTGAATAACCGCCTCTCGCAATACCTCAAAATCATGATTCGGGTGAATTGCCAAGTAGCCAATCAGGCCGCCCACAAACGTGTCCCCTGCCCCTGTAGGATCTAACACCTCTTCTAACGGCATAGCTGGCATCACCAACATCTCGCCTCCGCTCATTAAAAGACTGCCGTGCTCCCCCTTTTTGATGACGACAGCTTCGGCGCCTTCCCTCAAAATCCAACGGGCCGCTTTGACCAGATTCTTCTCACCCGTCAAAGCCCGCGCCTCGCTATCGTTAAGCACGAGCATATTTATCCGTGGCAACAGCTGCATCAAATCCTCTCGTGCCGTGTGGATCCAGAGATCCATGGTATCTGCTACGACGAAGCGAGGATTTTGCACTTGATCAAGCACCCTGTGCTGGAGAGTAGGCGCAATGTTTGCCAGCAAGACATATTCCGTCTCGTGGTAGCCCTCTGGCAATTCAGGGCTAAAATCTGCAAACACATTCAATTCCACAGAGAGCGTCCGTCGGTTATTCATATCCTCCTCATATTCGCCTGCCCAGCGAAACGTTTTACCCTCTACTCTTTGCAGGCCTTTTAGGCAGACATTACGACGTAGATACAATTTCACATGCTCATCAGGAAAATCGCTGCCGACCACCCCCACAAGACGGACAGGAGCCGTCAAGCTTGTTGCCAGTGCCGCATAGGAGGCCGATCCGCCAAGAAGGTTTTTTCTTTCAGGCCACTCAGGCACACGGATGTCATCTAGCCCGATTGACCCCACTATCAGCACAGGTTTCATAAGCCTCTTACAGATTCACCTCATCCGTAGCTCTTGAAAAACTTACGACGGCTCGGAAATTCACTCGATGGCTCCCTAGATTCCGTTTGACGCGAAGAAGCTTGAGGAGATATGGGAGCCTGTCCCCCTTCATTTCGAGAAGACGCCTTAGGCGCTGCAGATGTAGGTCGACGAGGTTCCTCCTCATCCCCCTCATCATCAGGCATCGAACGGCTCGGAATCATCCCGGGAGAAATCCCGCCAGAAGCTTCCACAAAGACAAGGCGCACTTCCGACAACACATTACTCAATAAAGCTGCTTCCTCATGTGAAAGGTTCCCCTTGGTCTTGGCCTCAATCATTTCGAGTTGATCTATCAACAGCTTCGCCGCAGATAGATTTGGTGGAGGCGCCACACCATCCGGCCCAGCTACACGACCAAGCACATACAAAATATTCTGGGCTTGCATCATGACAAATTGCCTAAACCTCTGCGAAATCTCACGAGCACTCAGTTCACTCATAGCACTCAGGATGTTAAGCAGATGCAACAAAAAGTCAAAACGGACTCCCCATCACACAAAAGTTTCGCCCAATCGCTCGACACCGGCTAATTACTAAATTCCATGTCAGCATCATTCTTCAGCCGCCTAATTCGGAAAATCGACCGCCTAAGCCCTCAAGAAGTCCGCGACTACATCAAGCGGCTTACCTCCGAAAAAGGGTTTCTAGAAACAATCTTCAACACATTGCTAGAAGGCGTGCTCGTTCTCGATGCACAAGGCCACATCCTCTATGCCAACCGCCGCAGCCTAGAAATCTTCGGCCTCCGCGACCAGCCTGATAAACTTCAAGGCCAACCCATCCAACGATACCTACGTGAGCTCAACTGGCCGGAATTACTCGGCCAAGGCAACGCCCTCACTCGTGAAATCGAAATCCACTACCCAGACCACCGCTACCTCAAATTCTACCTCGTGCCCGTTGAGCAGGACGCCCCGCAGAAATCATACGCCGCTATCTTCTACGACATCACTTCCCAACAACAAGCAACCCGAGAAAATATCGAATCGGAAAAAATCAATGCTCTCACCCTTCTCGCTGCCGGCGTCGCCCATGAGCTTGGAAATCCTCTCAACTCCCTCCAAATCCATATCCAACTCATCGAACGAGAGCTAAAAAAAATCTCTATCCCAGCGAAGACTGCCCAGTCTATCGAAACCGTTAAAAACGAACTCCAGCGTCTCAATGGAATTATCGACCGCTTTCTGCGTGCCATACGCCCATCCTCGGCCAATCTCCAACTCACCCCATTGCACCCAGTCCTCCGCGAAGCTCTTGAATTCATGAAGCATGAAATCGAAAATCGCGATGTCATTCTCGAAGAGGAATACGCCTCAAATATCCCCCCTCTCCTCCTAGACGCAGAACAACTCAAACAAGCCCTTTATAACCTCGTCAAAAACTCTCTCCAAGCTATGCCCGCCGGAGGCATCCTCAGAATCTGCACCCGCCTTACCGAGCGACACGTCGAAATTCTGATCCAAGACAATGGCGCTGGCATCGCCCCAGAAAACCTACCACGCCTTTTTGAACCCTATTTTACAACAAAAGAAAGCGGATCCGGTCTCGGCCTTTTAATCGTCAAGCGCATCGTAAATGAACACCACGGTGAACTCCAAATCGAAAGCCGCCTCGGCTCTGGCACCACTGTAAAAATACTCCTTCCTCTTCCCGATCAACGATTCATCCCACTGCCCCCTTCTGCTCCACCTACAGCCTTGCTGAAGGCTTCAGCCTCCGATCCGTATCCCACCGACTAACATCCCTAGCGCCACTCCAAAAATACAAGCTCCGCAGGTCACCACTGAATACACTATCGAAAGAGTCCACTGCCCCTCACTCCACAACTCCGCAGCTTGCAATGTAAAGGTAGAAAAAGTAGTGAAGCCTCCAAGGAACCCCGAAGCGATCAAATTCCACCCCACATCGTAGCGTGGCACAGCTAACTTTACCCCATAGCTCATCCAGAGCCAGCCTATCAAAAAGCAACCAATAAAGTTCACCCAAAACGTGCCCCACGGATAGCTGTATACAACTCGATCAAAGAAACGCGATAAAAAAACGCGAAAAACTCCTCCTAGCCCACTTCCCAAGCCAATCCAAAAGTAGTCTCGCCATGTCATTGTCTTACATCCTAAAATGTTCCCCTAGATAAAGCCGACGCGTCTCAGGATCGTTTGCTAAAAACTCCCGACTCCCCTGCCGTGCCACCCGCCCCTCATAGATCAAATAAGCCCGATCGACAACAGCAAGCGTTTCTCGCACATTATGATCAGTAATCAGCACCCCCAACCCTTGCCCTCGCAATTCTTGAATGATCTTTTGAATGTCCGCAACCGCCAAAGGATCCACACCACTGAAAGGCTCATCCAACAGAATCAACGAAGGCGACGTCACCATCGTGCGCGCAATCGTAAGTCGTCTCTTCTCCCCACCACTAAGAGTCATCGCGAGGTTTTTTTTCAACGCACTAAGCCCAAAGCGCTCCAACAACGCCTCGCACCGCGTCCTTCGCTCTTTTGAAGTTAGCGGTAAAAATTCCAAAATAGCCAAAAGATTTTCTTCAACCGTCAAACTCCGAAATATCGACTCCTCTTGGGGCAGATAACCCATACCCAATCTAGCACGCCGATAAATCGGCATCCGCGTGACGTCTTGCCCCATAAAAAACACCTCCCCGCAAGTCGGCCTCACAAGACCTGTGATCATGTAAAACGTCGTCGTTTTCCCTGCACCATTCGGACCCAGTAAACCGACCACTTCTCCTCTTGCTACTTCGATAGAAACTTGCCGAACGACCTCCCGCTCCGCATACCTCTTGCAAAGGTCTCGCGTCTTAAGGATCAACTTAGAATCCATCGAGTTGACCTGCTCGCCCATCATATTCAGGCAATCAACGTTGTGCACCTTCCGACACGATCTCAACACGAGAAAGGCCGCCACTCCTCAATCGATGGTTCTCCTCATCCCATACCACACGCTCTGAAATCAATCGGTGCTTCTCATCTTCAATGACCACCTGGCCTTGCAAAAAAATTCTATTTCGCACCCAATCGTGACTTAGTGTATGACATCGCCCGGATCGTTTCCCCGAGTCCCACCGCACTTGACCCTGCGCAATGAATCGAATGACCCTTTCTGGTCGCCTAGGCTCAAACTCAATCTCCCCACGCTCACATTGAACTGAGCCTTTTGAATGACGGACACTTACCTTGCCATAAAAAATTCCCTTACCCTCAGCCAAGTATAAAAACAGCCGATCCGCAAAAATAACCACATCCTGATCTTCACGAGTGCTTGCAGAATCCAAAGGCTTATGTAGCGTCATGATTACCTTTCCGCGAAATTCTCCCTGTCTCTGCGGAATCCTCCAATTCATACCTTCAGATTGTATGTCGATCTGAGGATGCTCGATCTGAACGCCTGACTGCACCTCAAGACGCTGCTCAGATTTGTAAAACACAGCCTCGGGAGAGGTCACTTTCGATTGCACCGCTCCAGACTCATAAAGCTCAGCATGGAGATTGTAGATATGTATCCGCTCTTCATCGGGAAACGTGGCGCGGGAACCTGTTATCCTCGCCTGAAGCTGCTGGTCGCGGTTGTAGAGCGGCAAAGAAAAGCCACGCACCTCACTTTCCATCATCACCTCTTGCGCACGTTGTGCAGCAAGCGATACCCCTAACACCGCAAGAATAAGAAAAACTTTATCTCGCATACCGCAACCTCACTCGGTGAATTTCCAAAAGCTCCACCAGCAACTTCTCAACTTGATCTAGAGGTAACATATTTGGTCCATCAGAAGGCGCACGATCAGGATCAGGATGCGTTTCCAAAAAAAGACCGTCTATCCCCACAGCGACTGCAGCACGCGCTAATACAGGGACCATAGCACGATCTCCCCCAGTCCTGCCGTCGAGACTGCCAGGACGTTGAACGGCATGTGTCGCATCAAATATCACGCGAAGCCCAAGAGCCTTCATAATTGCGAGACTGCGCATATCTACGACGAGGTTGTGGTAACCAAAAGTCGTGCCTCGCTCTGTTACGAAGACTGTTTGGGCTCCCTCAGCTACCATTTTAGCCACGACATGTCGCATGTCTTCAGGAGCTAAAAACTGTCCTTTTTTAACGTTAACAGGTTTCCCGCTCCGGGCAGCTGCTTGGAGCAAATCCGTCTGCCGACAAAGAAAGGCAGGAATTTGAATCACATCTACGACAGGACTGACTCGCTCGACTTGCCACGTCTCGTGAACGTCCGTAGTAACAGGGAGCTGTAAATGGCCTTTGACTTTTTCTAAAATACCTAGCCCCTCCTCGATACCGACTCCACGGTAGGAAGTAATTGAAGAACGATTGGCTTTATCGAACGAAGCTTTGAAGAGAAGCGGTAGGCCGAGTCTTTCAGTTATCGTTTTAAGTGTGCGAGCAATCTCAATCGTCTGAGACTCACTCTCAATCACACATGGCCCAGCAATGAGTAGAAATGACTGAATGTTTCTTTCCAAAGCTGAAAAAATTGAATGAGAAGAAGAGACTTCCTTAAGAGGCATGATTGAGCGCGCTTTGTATAAAACCGTAAAAGAGCGGATGCGGCCGATTCGGTTTCGAAAGGAATTCAGGATGGAATTGGCAGCCCACAAACCAAGGATGATCCCTAAGCTCAAGAATCTCGACCAATCCCTTATCGGCAGAAAATCCCGAAAAGACCACCCCTACATTTTCCATCGCGGCACGGTATTTTTGATTGAATTCATACCGGTGCCGGTGACGCTCGCTTACTTGATCCTTCCCATAAACTCTGCGCGCTAGAGTATCGGGCACGAGATTACAAAGATAGGCTCCGAGCCGCATACTGCCACCTTTGCGGACGACATTCTTTTGTTCGTCTAGCAAGGCAATAACGGGATCGGGCGTCTCTTCGTTGAACTCCATACTATGAGCATAAGGTAGATTCAGCAAATGCCTTGCTATTTCGATAGCGGCAATTTGCATGCCAAGGCAGAGCCCGAGATAGGGGATTTTATTTTCACGCGCATACTGGGCTGCAGTGATTTTGCCTTCGACCCCTCGTGATCCAAACCCGCCTGGAACGAGTATTCCTTGTAAACCACGAAGAAATTTTTCCGGACCGTGATTCTCGATACTTTCGGCGTCTATGCGACTTACTTCGACTCTGGTATTTAAAGCGGCACCGGCGTGGGTGAGCGCTTCATAAATGCTTTTGTAAGCGTCTTGATGCTCGATATACTTGCCTACGACCCCGACTCGCACACGATGCGCAGGGGAGATCACATGGGTGAGGAAGTGTTGCCACTCCGTCATATCTGCTGGAGGAAGAGAAAGGTGGAGTTGTCTGCAGACGAGATCGTCGAGTTTTTCTCGCTGCAGCATCATTGGCACTTCATATATTGTGTGTGTGACGTCTTTTTCTTCGATTACAGCTTCAGTTGAGACGTTGCAGAACATGGAAAGTTTCTGTCGCAGATCATGATCAATAGAGTATTCAGTGCGACAAATTAAGATATGGGGCTGTATCCCGATCTCTCGAAGCTTCGCGACGCTTTGCTGAGTCGGTTTAGTCTTCAGCTCTCCTGCTGCTTTGATAAAGGGCACTAATGTCACGTGGATGAAGCACACATTATGTCCTCCGACTTCGAGAGAAAACTGCCGGATCGCCTCGAGAAAGGGGAGGCCTTCTATGTCGCCGGTTGTGCCGCCTATTTCCGTGATGACGACATCACATTCGCTGTAGTGGCCAATTTCACGAATACGTTTTTTAATTTCATCGGTGACGTGAGGTATGACTTGAACGGTTTTTCCGAGATAATCCCCGCGCCGTTCTTTAGCAATTACTGCCTCATAGATCTGCCCAGTCGTTAAATTATTCCGCCTTGAAAGACGCGCTGAGGTGAATCGCTCATAGTGCCCTAAATCGAGATCGGTCTCAGCTCCATCATCCAGAACATACACCTCACCGTGTTGATACGGGCTCATAGTGCCAGGGTCAACGTTGAGATAGGGATCGAACTTTTGAAGACCGACACGTAGACCTCTTCGCTCAAGCAGCGTGCCAAGAGCAGCAGCCGTTAAACCTTTGCCAAGGGAGCTGACCACACCACCTGTCACAAACACATACTTCATCTTGGGCGTAGAGTGTTGGCTTAAAATAGAGTGAAAGACAAGGCTTCAGTTGCGCGGCTCAAGATAAAAAGCGCTGATATGAATACGGGAGGCGTTTTCAAAGCTCATAGTCTTTTTCTGATGCAAGACCCCCCAGCTATCAGAGAAATAGATCTCCTGCTTATCGAGATTGAGGCCAATAATAAGCCGCGTGTGGCCAGCAAAGGAAGAACCCAGCGCATTGTTACCCGGCTCATCACTTTGTGATAAGTCAACGTTCCAAATGATTGGCAACCCTTGTGAAAGGACTTCTTTCAGTCGGTCGAAGCGCAGACGTCCACGGTTGTCTTCACGCAAAGGGCGAAGACGAAGGTCATTTCCTTTAAGCAACTTTTCGGCGGCTTCGATCCCTAATGTGATGCGAGTGCCCATCAAGGCAGAGCTTTCTGCTAGATCTGCAGCGAGATGTTGATCCAAAGGTATACCATAGTAGCGAAAAACTCGCTCCATTGTAGCTACTGTGCAATAACCTTTCTCCCCTTGATCTACCATCGGGATGTTATTAATCCACAGTGAGCCATCCGGTTCGTTGACGACATTTTGAATAAGATCTTCCTTCCGAATCTCACGCAAGTTACCGGTTGTCGCAATCTGGCTTTCCATGAATGCGTTTTCGATGGCGTCTAGTTCCACGCCAGGGGGCGTTAATTCGAAAGTGATAAATTCACCTCGATTGTAATTTAATCGCGCCCATACGAAATTCTTTTTCCAAACGAAGCCGCTTACTTTTACTCCACGCGCGACGCGATCCTCTTCTTTGCTGGGATCAACCTCCATGATATGAGTCATTTTTTGGACAAGATTATTTAGAAATTCGTCCATCCTCTCAAAGCGCTTTACCATAGAAGTGAGCGCCTTTTGCGATGCTTCAAGAACTCGAAGATCGCCGCGGTTTATGACGTTAATATGAAGGTTGATCGGCTTACCTTGGTCGAGAACAAGTTTTGTTTCCACCGTTTCATAGCCGAGCCATGGCAAAAAATCCTCACTGCGCCATGTTTCACGGTTTTTGTTTTTTTCTATCAAAGTAAAAAAACGGCTCGTCCGAAGCCAGACACGCGCATCTTGACTCCAAAAAGCAGGATCGGTGAGCGGATTTTGCGGCCATTCCCAACGCATCACTTGGAGTTGGTAGGCATGTTGATGATTGATATACTCGCCTAGACTCCCAGTAACGATGTAGAAACTTAGCCAAAGCTCATGAATCATAGAAAGATAAACTATACCCTGTTTCTCAGCGTAAATACCAAATTTTTCCAGAATTGAGGTTTTTCGTTGCTTTGGGAAGTAACCCAAACTAAAAGATAATCTAAAGGCGGGGTAGCCAAGTGGTAAGGCAGGGCTCTGCAAAAGCCCCATTCGTCGGTTCGATTCCGACCCTCGCCTCGTGGCGCAACAAAAATCTAACGATTTGGAAATCGCCTATACTTGATAGAGAGTTTACCAATGCCCCATACGGAAGATTACTCAGCAAATCAAAAATTCTTGCCAAGACTCTGATCACAAGCTTGACTGAACTATTAACCTGTAACTGCTATGGCGATTACTTTAACAATTAAAGCTGAGCCACGAACAGCCGTCGGCCGTAACGCCGTAAAATCGGTGCGAAAGAAAGGCTACGTTCCGGGCGTAGTTTATGGAAAAAAATCGCATACCATCATTCAGATACCTCGTGTTGCTTTACAACAGTCCCTTAAAGGCACAAGTAGTGAAACTGTTCTCGTTGATTTAGAAATCGGCAAAGAGAAAAAGCTGGCCGTTCTGCAAGACATCCAGCATCATCCCATAAAAGATTTCATCGTTCACATCGACTTACATGAGGTGGACCCTGACGAGACGCTACACGTTGAAGTGCCCGTTCATGAAGTAGGCGAATCAATAGGAGTCAAAAACTTTGGTGGCATTCTGGAAACGGTGACTCGTCGTCTTAAAATCGCGTGTAAGCCAAGAGACCTACCAGATCACATCACAGTAGACATTTCGAATCTAAATATAGGGCAATCTATTCACGTCTCGCAAATCCAGCCTCCTCCAGGAGTCACTATTCTTAATCCCCCAGATCAACCCGTCTTTGCCTGCGTCGCAGCCGCTGCGGCTGAAGAAACCCAGACGCCTGAGTCAGCCGCAACCACGGAGCCTGAGGTTATCAAGGAAAAGAAACCCACAGAGGGTGAGTCTGCCACTGTTACATCTAAAGAAAAAGACAAGAAGTCTTCTTGATCCTAGAAGTTACTCTCCCTTATTCAGGCGGACGTATTCTTCCGTGAGATCAGTCGTGGTCAAAGAGTATTCTCCTGTGCCGAGATGAAGGTCGATGTTAATCGAGAAGCTTTTCTGTTTCACTACATTCTTAATCTTAGCATCAGGAACACGACTGCGGACCCCATTCTGCACCACTAAGTGCCCATTATAGAATATCTCCACAAGCTCCTCCCTCACCTTTGCTTCTGAGTATCCAAGCGCATCCATTAACCTTCCCCAATTAACGTCTTCCCCACACCAGGAAGTCTTCACCAGCATAGACCGAGCTACAGCATGTGCAGCGCGTTTGGCGTCTTGTGCATTCCTGGCACCTTTTACCGTTAAGTGAACCACCTTCGTGATCCCTTCCCCATCTGCCACAATCATCTGAGCGAGCGATCGCATTACAAACAGCAAAGCTCGCTCAAAAAGCTTAAACTGCGGGTGAAAAGCTCTCAAAATTGGATTCTCAGCTGCTCCGTTAGCAAGAACCACCACTGTATCATTCGTCGAAGTATCTCCATCCACAGAAATACGATTGAAAGTCTTCTCTACGGCATCCGCAACAACTCGACGTAGGAGTTGACGTTCTATTTTCACATCCGTCGTAATACAGGCCAACATCGTTGCCATATTCGGATGAATCATCCCTGCTCCCTTAGCCATTCCACCGATAGTAATCTTGTGTTCTCCCAAATACATCGAGACAGCAATTTCCTTTGGAAACGTATCGCTCGTCATAATCGCTTCCGCTGCCCTTTTCCCGTTGCTCTTGGATAAAGCCTTCGCAGCTTTCTTTATCCCAAAAGCTACTTTTTTCATAGGAAGCGCTACTCCAATCCGCCCTGTTGAGCATACAAGAAAATCTTTTTCCTCAGCATCACAAGCCTCAGCAGCCCAACGCACCATCTGCTGAGCGTCCTCGAGCCCCTTTAATCCAGTGCACGCGTTAGCATTTCCCGAGTTGATGACTACTCCACGCACCATGTGGTTCTTGACCTTAGTCATCGAGACCTTTACCGGTGCTGCTTTCACTTGATTCGTAGTAAAAGCCGCAGCAACCTCAGCATAGCGCTCAGATAACACCAATGCTAAATCAGGATGGCCGTTCTTCTTGATCCCACAATGCACTCCCGATGCCAAAAAGCCCAGCGGAGAACAAACTCCTCCACCTTTAATAATTTTGAAGCTCTCTCTCACAGATATACTTAGAAGGCCATCATGCCTGAAGCATCTCCACCGTCACGCGAAAAGATTATGAGCTCTACCCCTCTTCATCAAAGACAACAAGAAATTCACTGTCACCATCCGAAATATAGTCCATACTCAAATATGCCTCCATTTCAGAATAAAACTTAGTTTCCGCCTCTTGAGCCTGATCCTGGCAAGGAAGCCTTCACTTTGCTTCATATAAAATTTTTCGAAGCCCTGATTCTTCATGGGCAAAACCGTAAGCAGTTCCTCTCTAGGAAGAAAAAATAACCACTCCTTCGCCTCCCTTTTCCTTAGAGCATCCAGGCAGACCCTTGTGCATACTTTAGATAACCAATTTTCAAATGAGGCAAGCGCTCTATATGACTAAATACAGCGATGCATTTTAATAAAAACTTCCTGCGCCCAATCCCCTGCGTCATGCAGAGAGCCGCTATCCGATAAATCCTAGCTAAAACCCAACCTTTTTGCCGAGATACAAGCTCATCAAAAGCCTTCTCATTTCCTGACTTGAATAATTCAACGAGTTCCTCATCCCGAACATAACCCGCATCAAATGATTCCTTAAAGGTCGCTGCTTTAGATGATCGAGTGAGAACGAGGCTATTCGTTCTTACTTTTTACCCCACTTACAATCTCGGCCAAGCCTCCACTCCTTAAGACGCGCGCATCGCTCTTCCTGTATGCTTCTCCAACACTGCCACTGCTCAGGCGTCAATACCGCCTCAATTTTTTTACGCTCTTCTGCACGCACTACGTTTAATTCTGCCTCATACCCAGCCAGTTGTCTTGTCTGTTCACGAATAGCATTCGGATCTGGCTGATCCACCTCCATCAACTCGCGCAACTTCTCCCTCTCAGTCCTGACTAATTCGCACTGTGGACGTATTTTTTCGCGCGCTTGCCGCATGAGGGCTTTGATTTGTAGTTTTTGGACGTCACTTAACCTCAACTCTCGCATCAACTTTGCAAAAAAAAACGCTCATTTCATTTGCTCTCCTGCCGTTGCCGGCCCGAATCGGCATGCAAAGAAAATTCAGGATAGATTAAGAATGCTAAGCTTAAAAAAGAAGCCGTAGAATTTTTGTCTAAATTAATCTTTTCATACACACAATATGATGCAAAAGCCCGTTTATAAGTTACAAAATTTTTTGCCTTCCAAGTTTGATTTCCAAACCTATTAGAACAGTCAGCTCGCAATTTCTAGTAACTGCCCGATCTAAGACTCATGCAAAACCATCCTACCTCTCATTTCCTGTGGGCTTTTCTCATATTGGCTCTCATTACACTTGTTGCCGCGTTCACGCTAAAAGTCTACAAGGATCGCTCCCTACAAACCGATGCCCCCCTTCCAATAGTTCGCATCCTCTCACGATTTCAATTACTCAACCAAGACAACATTCCAGTCAATGAAACCCTCTTCCACAATAAGATTTCCCTTGTCGCCTTTGCTTTCACACGTTGCCCTGGCCCATGCCCAGCCATCATTCAACGCCTAGAGCAATTCCAAATCCCTTTCCGCCGCGCACGACCTTACGTTCAACTCGTAACATTTACAGTTGACCCCGAATACGACACCCCAGAAGTCTTAAAACGCTACAGTCAAAGCCTAAAAGCAGACCCATCGCTTTGGCATTTTTTAACTGGTGCAAAAGGTGAAGTCTTCCGTGTAGCCGAAAAAGACTTTCTGCTACCCGCCACAGAAAATCCCCCCGAGGCCCAATCAGAGCACGGTGCAGTTCTCCACAGCACTCGTTTAGTCCTAGTAGATAACCAAGCTCGCATACGCCAATATTATGATGCTTTTGATCCAGAACTCCTACCTAAAGTCCTTCACGACGTCGGCAAACTCCTACGCGAAGCCAACATCATTTTGCCAAATTAATTCTTTTTACCTTACCGTATGCTGACCGACCCAATCTTCCCTACCCTCAACGCCGCCTTGAACCTCCTTGCAACCATTTTCCTCCTCGGCGGTTACCTCGCTATTCGCAAAGGCCGAATCTCCATTCATCGACTCTGCATGGTCTCAGCTTTCATCGCATCCTCAATTTTTTTAGCAAGCTACCTCTACTACCATTTTAACTACCCTAGCGTCCCATATTCTAAGCAAGATTGGACAAGACCTCTTTATTTTTTAATCCTGATCTCACACATCATTCTCGCAATCGTAATGCTGCCGATGATTTTCATAACCTTCTATCACGCCTTCAAAAACAACTTCTCCAAACATCGTGCCCTAGCACGTGTCACGTGGCCCATTTGGATTTACGTCTCCTTTACCGGCGTGATCATTTACCTGATGCTATATATTATTTAGGAAATCTCAGACCCACACCTTTCCTCACCCCAACAAATATGAAACACTACCGCCAAGAACTCACTTTCCATACGCCCACTCGACGCGCACTGATCAACATCACACCACAAGTCGCAGAAGCCGTTCGCGCCAGTCAAATCCGTGAAGGCCTATGCCTTGTCAATGCCATGCATATCACCGCCTCTGTCTTTGTTAACGATGATGAACCTGGTCTTCATCACGATTTTGAACAATGGCTCGAAAAACTCGCTCCCGAAAAACCCTATAGCCAATACCAACACAACCGCACTGGAGAAGACAACGCTGATGCCCACCTCAAGCGGACCCTCATGGGACGCGACGTCACCATAGCCATCACTCAAGGCAAGCTCGACCTCGGCCCATGGGAACAAATCTTCTATGGTGAATTCGATGGCCGTCGCCCCAAGCGAGTCCTCATCAAAATCATCGGTGAATAACGATTCCGACTCGCCAAGTCCCTACCGATACTTAAATTAAAATTATGAAACTCCCGGGCAAAATCCCCGTCATGCTACTCGCTGACTCCATCCTCTTCCCCCAAGCGTTTCTTCCCCTTTACATCTACGAAGAACACTATCGGCTCCTCCTACGCCACGCATTGGATTCACATCGCCTCTTCGCCATAGCTCTTCCAAGACGCCGCAAACCGATCCCCTATCCCATCGGATGCCTTGGGCTGATCCGCGCATGCGTAGATCATCCAGACGGCACTTCACATTTAGTCTTGCAAGGCCTTTGTCGAATTCGTTTCACCGCATTTCATACTCACCATCCCTACCTCACTGCAAACTACACTCTCCACAACACCCACCCCTGCGATCCCCATCCACTCTTGGATCGGCTGGCAAAAGATATCCAAGAAACCATACGCCATATCACCACACACCACTCTGAGTTCCCCTCTTGGATCGCTCCATACATCGGCTCTTTAACCGAACACGACATGCTTTGCGACATCGTTGCCCATACCTTCATTCAATCTCTCAGTGTAAAACGAAAAATCATCCAAGAACAATTCCTCCCTGAACGCCTTCGCCTCGTTCGCGACGCCCTCAATCACCTCGCAGAGCACATCTAAGGGCTCATGAAAGCCTCTTCCTCCGCTCCCCTCGCCTCTGAGGCTCAACTCAAATATCGCCTCCGCTCCATTCATGCGCCCCTCCGCGTGGCCTGCCTTTCAGCCCCATCGACTTTGAAACGTCTCCCACACATACATAAAAACCACAAATTTCCAGTGGATCTTATTGAAATTCGCCTCGATTTCTTACTCAAAAACGGACTCTCTTTTGATTCGCTCACCTCTCAACTCTCCTCTATCCTCAAAAACACCTCTATTCCCATACTCCTCACGCCACGACACCCACATGAAGGGGGCCAATGGCGCTGGCGTTCTCACACCGAGCGCATGGATCTTGCATTTACTCTCCTCCCTTACGCAAGCGCTATAGATCTCGAATTAGCCTATCTTGAGCCTCTACAACCCCTTTTGAAAAGCATCCGCAAAAGCAACGTAGCTTTGTGCCTTTCCGCTCACTTCCTTAAAAAGCCCCTATCCCTATCTCAGATTCAGAAACTCACAAATCAGTTCACAGAGGCTCGGCCCGACCTAGCAAAAATCGCAGCTCTAGCCCGTTCCCCTCATGAACTTTCCATCCTCTGCTACCCCCTTATCCATGCCCCGAAGCTACCCTGGGCTCTCATGGCTACAGGCCCACAAGCACTCCTCACACGAGTTACTCTGGCCAGCCTCGGATCAAAACTGATCTACGGCTATCTCGATCACCCCACTGCACCAGGACAACCATCGATTTATCAAGTTAACCAAATCCTAAAAAACCTCGCCCCACTATTCCTACCTCCCTCAGCTTGATTCATCTCAGCCCTATTCCCCAGGCGGCACCTTAAGAATCTCACCATCACCCAGCAAGAGGACTTCCCAACCCTCATCCCAAAAACGTAAAAGAACTTGATCCCGGCCCCATTTCAATCCACCCCTCAAGGGTTCATACTCAAAACTGTTCTCCTTCATCAGCCGCCAATGACGTTCACTGATCCATCCACGCTCATACAATAGCTCAGGAGTGATCGGCTCAACAACTTCTAGCCCACCCTTCTCAGCATCCTCTTTAAACCGACTCAGAGCTTGATAATAACCACCCATCAAATTCAGACAGAGACTACGCCGCGTATTCCGATCGATCGTCCGAATCCAATCAGGCAAGCTTCGCACCAGATAAAACAACAAAACCACCCCAGCCAATAACCCCAAAATTCTACCTACACCTCTCATCTATCTTACTTCAAAAACTCCCACACACACGATAGCGCATCCTCCAGACCTTCCACACGTCCACCACCACCTTGTGCCAAATCGGAGCGCCCGCCACCCCGGCCCCCAATTAAAGGCACCAGCTTTTGAACAATCGTCCCTGCAGAATACTGACCCGTATAATCCTTAGAGACCGACACAAGAATGCTCGCTTTCTGGGTATCTCGATAACCCAACACCAAAATCCCCTTCCACCCCCTCTGCTTAAAAGCATCGGCCACCGCCTGCAACAATCCTGGCGATGCATGCTGAGATCCAGACAGATTGGCGACGACTACAGGCACTCCACTAGGCAAGACTCGTGCGCGCTGATGATAATCAGCATAAATCTCAACGGCTTCCTTCCTCAAAGCCTCTTCCAAAGCTTTACTTTCTCTCCTCACCAGTTCTCTCCCTTTTTCTCGAAACGTAAGCAAGCATCCTCTTGCCTTTTCTAATCTCTCCCAAGCTTCACTCGGATCGCTTCCCTCACCGGGCTTCTCAGGCCAATCGATAGGCAACGGAACCTGATATTTCCTAGCAAGCACACTCAGCTCTTCACGCAGCCGTTCCCACTCCTCTGCTGCGTAGTCTGTCACGCCTGCTCCGCAAACGGCCTCTATCCTTCGAATGCCAGCAGCAATTGCACTCTCTGAAACAATTTTGAAAAAGCCCGCTTCACCAGTTGAAGCCAGATGCGTGCCCCCACAAAGCTCCTTAGAGTATCCACCGATATCCACGACACGCACAATATCACCATATTTCTCCCCAAAAAACTGCATAATCGTAGGATCCATTTTTACTTCGCGATAGCTTTGAATCCTTGTTTGAACAGGATCGTCAGCCGCGATTTTTTCAGTTACAAGCCGTTCCACGGCAGACAATTCCTCCGGAGTCATTCCCTTCCCATGAGAAAAATCGAATCGCAACCGATCAGGGCCGACGTAAGAGCCACGTTGCGCAACACGGTTGCCAAGCACCATCCTCAAAGCCCAATGCAAGAGATGCGTAGCCGTATGATGCGCAGCAATCCGATGTCGCCTTTTGAGATCGATTCGCACAAAAACCTCTGCACCTTTCGGTCCAGTAAAAGCCCGATCAAGAAGATGAATCACCGCTCCACCTTTTCCTTTTTGCGTATCCAAAATGGAGTAAGTCTCCGTCTCAAAATAAAGCGTCCCTTGATCCCCGACTTGCCCGCCCATCTCCGCGTAGCACGGCGTCTCAGAAAGGATGACGAACGGCGGTTGAGGATTCACTTCAAGCACTGTGCCTTTGCCTTCCCCCGCTTCGTATCCTATAAAGCGTGTGACGATTGCAGAATCCCCATCCTGATTCACCTCGATAACAACACGTTTATGAGCTGCTAAGCTACGCTGGCGCTGCTCTTCCATTGCGCGATCAAAGCCTTCTCGATCCATCGTAAGATGCGCCTCGCGAGCGAGGAGCTCCGTCAAGTCGTAGGGAAAACCGTAGGTATCATAAAGACGAAAAATAAACTCACCTGAGAGCTGCTGAATTTGTGCTGACTGTAAACGTTGCCGCTCCTCTCGAAAAAGCGATAACCCGCGCTCCACCGTTTTCCCGAAACTTTCTTCTTCTGCCTTAATCACAGAAACAATAGTGCTCTCCTGATCAGCAAGCTCAGGAAAAGTCGGCGCAAACTTCTTCACCAAAGCCGGGACAATCTCAAAGAGAAACGGACCTTGTATACCAAGCTCCACCCTCCCAAATTTAACGGCCCGCCTTAGAATGCGTCGTAGCACATACCCCCGTCCTTCATTGCTCGGCCAGATCCCATCCGCAATCGCAAACGCCAAAGTCCGTAGATGATCCGCAATAACTCGAAAAGCAACAGTCAAAGGCTGAGGCAAGATCCTTTCGAAATCAAGAATGCACTCTGTTGAAGCGATAGATTGTAAGACAGACTGATTCTGAGAATGGCTTGAAATGGCCCTTTCAGCTATCGCAAGCAGGATCTCACGAAATACGTCTGTGGCATAGTTTGAAATGTGCAAATTGTCAAATTGCGTGAATCCTTTTGTGCCTTGAATAATTGAGCAAACCCGCTCAAAGCCCATTCCCGTATCCACATGCCGAGAGGGAAGCGGAACAAATGATCCATCCGCAGTGGCGTTGAACTGAATAAAAACAAGGTTCCAAATCTCAATGCACTGAGGACTGCCTGAATTGACCAGCGAGCGCCCTGTGTCAGGACGATACTCCCGATCAGGCAGAAGGTTCACGTGAATTTCAGAGCACGGACCGCAAGGACCTGTATCCCCCATCATCCAAAAATTATCCTTTTTGCTTCCAAAGAGGATATGCACCTGTGGATCGAGACCTGCTGAGCGAAACACGTCTTGCCAGATCGCATAGGCTTCTTCATCAAAGGAAGCAGGCTCCGTCTGAGCGGGCCTGTAAACCGTTGCAAAGAGACGATGCGGTGGAAAATTCCAGCGATCGACTAGCAATTCCCAAGCCCAGGTAATGGCCTCTTGTTTGAAATAGTCGCCGAAGCTCCAGTTCCCAAGCATCTCAAAAAAAGTGTGATGATAAGTGTCATGGCCGACATCGTCTAAATCATTATGTTTTCCGCCGGCTCGGATGCATTTCTGGGTATCTGCAGCTCGTGGCGGACGATAAGGGCAAGGCGCTTGTGAGAGAAAAATGGGCACAAATTGATTCATCCCAGCATTGGTGAAAAGCAAGTTGGGAGAATCGGGCAACAGACTACTGGAAGGAACGATGGTGTGCTGTTTTTCCGCAAAGAAATCTAGGAAGCTTTTTCTAACGTCCGAAGATTGCATGAGGTTGGCTTAGCAAAAGCACCGCGAGATGGGCGAGCTTTTTGATAACAAAGGATCAACGCTTCTTCTTCGAGCTCGGCGAAGAAGTGGAAGTCGGTGAAGCCACTTTGTCGAGATATCGGACGTTTTCTTCCTTTTCAAGCTGTGCCACGAGCTTATCGATGGCGTCGAGTTGCGCCTCTTGAGTGAGGAATTGCTCAATCTGAGGCTTGAGTTGATCGAGTTGAGCTTTCCGAGCTTCCTTCCGGTCGCGCACCATGACGAAATGGAAACCACGATCAGTGGCAAAGATTTCGCTGACTTGGCCCGGTTTTAACTTGAAAGCCACATCGTCAAATTCCTTGCCAAGCGTGCCGCGGGCTATCCAACCAAGATCGCCATCGTTTTTTTCCTTGGAAATCTCACGTGCAAGCTTCGCAAAATCCTCACCTAGCATAACACGCTGTCTGATGGACTCTAATGCTTGGCGTTTAGCATGGCGATCGTCCGCACTCGCTTCAGGCGGCACCAGAACTGAAATGTGACTGACGCGAACCATTTCTGGTTGGTCCAGTTTGTCTTTATTTTGGTCGAAGAACTGCCGAACCGCTTGATCTGAAGGACTCGGTGGGGGCGGCAGACGTTGCCGAATAAGCTCTTGGATACGGATTGAGTCAGCTATTTGTTTCTTGAGCTCCTGTTCCGTCAATTCTTGTTCCTCAAGAGCCTTCAAAAATAAATCCTCAGATAAAAATTGCTCTTTGTATTCTTGGAGTTGATGCTCAATTTTTTTTTCAAGGTCAGCAGCGTGGATTTCTTTAGCTGCATTGCTTAGGAGCATTCGTCGAGTAACCGATTTTAACGCTGCAATCTCAAAGTGCTTACGCTGGACTGGGGTGAGCGTTTGAAGTTTCAGGTCAAGTTTTCTCAGAATAAAGCCGAGCTCCTTATCAAGATCTTTACGGGTGATAGTAAAAGACTTGGCTTGGACTAAAATTTCTTCTGGTCTTGCTGCTGGGGATTGTTTCTGCTCTGAAGATATGCCCGTAGCAGAGAGTGAATGAATGAGTAAGGCAAAGTAAAAAAGATTAGCTCGGAAAATAGTCATATAAATTCAGAACGCTGAGGGCTGTAATTTCAACGCGGACGTAGTAGCAAACAAAGCTATAGTTTTCCTTCAAAATCTTCAATAATTTGTAGAAAGTCCTCCGGCTTTTCTGCCTTTAAGAGCGCCTCTCGATTCGAGGGATCTTTCAGAATACGAGCGAGCGCTCCGACAACTGTGAGGTATTCGGTAGTCATCCGTTTGGGAGTGCCAATAACAAAAATAAGCCGGACTATTTGATTGCAATTTTCAAAAAGTATCCCCTCATTGCTTCGGCCTACAGCTAGAATCAGAGATTTAACGTGATCAGTTCGTGCATGAGGAAAAGCTATTGAGTTTCCAATGCAGGTAGTCTCGACCCGTTCGCGTGCAAGTAGCTCTTGATAGAAACCTTCAAAATTTAGAAGCGAAGGATGGCCGTTGAGGAGACTAGCCGTCTCATAAATCGCATTCGTGCGCTTAGTGCTTTTTAGATTCAGATTGATGAGCGATGGTTTAAGAAGGCGGCTAATCAGCATACTGCGAATGCCCTGCTCTTATTAAGGCTGTAGTTAAAAATGCAAAGTAAAATTAACTTAAATTAACTTATATTCATGCCTTTCCATGCAAGCTTGCTTCGGAGCAAATGAAAAAAATCATTTCCCGGGATATAAGCCAAGCTTACTTTGTGTGCTGAAGCTTTGATTTCAAGGATAGCCCCTGCATACCATTCTCCCAACGAACATCCGTCATACTCGATGTAAGCGGGGGGACGCCCCCCAGTAATCTCAACGGTTACTATCGCGTCTCCACCTAATACTACAGAACGATTGCTCAATGTGTGTGGCGACAATGGAGTGACGATAATCACCCCCGCATCCGGACTTACAATTGGTCCACCCGCTGCGAGGGAATACGCTGTTGACCCCGTAGGCGTCGCTACAATTAGGCCATCTGCCATATATTCCGTCATGACTTTATCATTTACCTTCACACCCATCCGAATCATCTGCCCTTGCGGAGCTCGAGTAATTACGATGTCATTCAAAGCACAAGGGATTTTTTCTTGTCTTCCCTCCATTCTGATCGTCGCTTCAAGAACCATCCTTGGACTGCAATAAAAACTTTGAGATTCGATAGCCACAATAGCCTTCTTTAGATCCTCCCTCCGCGCGCCAGTAAGAAAACCCAAACTCCCCATGTGAATCCCCAAAATTGGAATTTGATGAGGAAAAACCCGATGAACAACTCTCAACAAAGACCCGTCGCCGCCCGCTACCAAAAGCACATCGGCCTGATGACAAATCTCAGTTATTTTCACACCTCTTCCACCCACAAAGGCAGCAGTTCGCTCTTCCAACAAAACTTCGACTCCCTCTCCACACTCAACCACCACTCTCTCAATCTCGTCCAAAAGTTCCTTTGCTCCACCTTTATTGACATTAACCACAACCCCAACGCGCTTTTTCAAAACACCCTTACTCACTTGCTTCTCCATCACCTTCCCCTTATCAGGGAAAACCAAAAACTCAAATCCTCTTCTTTCTGAAAAACTCGATCCCGACAATTTTCCTTGTCACAATCCGCGCTTAGATAAAGCATACCCCGCATGTTAAGAATAGGAATCGGCTACGACGTTCATCGCCTCATCCCCGCTCGACCTCTCTTCCTCGGTGGCCTTCATGTTCCTCATTCTCATGGCCTAGAAGGCCACTCAGATGCAGACGTCCTCCTTCACGCCATCGCTGACGCTCTACTCGGTGCATTAGGAGAAGGCGATATTGGTCACCACTTCCCCAATACCGATCCTCGTTGGAAAAACGCCCCAAGCATACAATTCATCGATCACATCACAAAGATAATGAACCAAAAAAACGCCACTCTCCATAATATCGATGCCACAATAATTGCCGAATCTCCTAAAATTTCCCCACACATCCCAGCAATGAAGTCGACAATCGCCTCTTCGCTTCAAGTCCATCCCTCCCAGATCGGGATTAAAGCCACAACCAACGAAAACCTCGGGTTCCTCGGCCGTAAAGAAGGAATCGCTGCCATCGCTGTTGCACTTGTTAACCTGCCCTAAAAATTTACTCACCTCGCCTCACTCTTCGTTCATCCGATGACAACTTTGACCAACCCCCTCCGATTCATCACCTTCGAAGGCACTGAAGCATCCGGTAAGTCCACACAATCTCACCTCCTCAAGAAACGACTCGAAGACCTCGGCCACACTGTTATCCTCTGCCGCGAACCCGGCGGAACCGCCCTCGGAGAACAAATCCGCCACCTCCTCAAACACAGCCGTGAAGGCATCGGCATGTGCCCAGAGACTGAACTTTTACTCTTCGCCGCCTCTCGCGCGCAACTCATTCATGAGACGATCATCCCCGCCCTAAAAAAAAACCACTGGGTAATTTGTGACCGCTTCGCTGACTCATCAATTGTGTATCAAGGCATCGGACGTTCATTACCCCTAGCCACCGTCGATACCATCAACCAATTCGCCACGCAAAACCTCGTCCCAACCCTCACTTTCCTACTTGACATTTCCCTAAAAGAAGCTCAAGCACGGCTACACCTCAGAACTCATTCCGAAGCTAACCAATTCGACAGAATGGAAGATCAATCCTCTCGCTTCTTCGAGCAAATCATCTCCGGATACCGCCAGCTCGCTCAAGCTCATCCACAGCGCATAAAAATCATCCCCGCCTCTCCACCCCCCCCTATCGTCGCTGAAAATATCTGGCAACACGTCTCCCATGCCTTTTCACTCTGAGCAACTCCTCACCCAAATCCAAGCGGCCCTCCGCCAACGCCGCCTCGCTCACGCCTACCTCCTCATCGGCCAAACCACCGACGCGCTTGAAAAAATAGCCCACGCCATCGCACAAATCATCCTACCCACCTCCTCCCCACCACATCCAGATCTACACATCGTCGCCCCATCCGGAAAAGCACGTGTCATCAAAATCGACCAAATCCGTGCCCTAGAAAACGAAATTTATCTCAAACCACTCCTAGCCGACTACAAACTCACCCTCATTCTCGAAGCCGACCGTCTCTGCCAAGGCCAAGCCACCGCAGCCAATGCCTTCCTTAAAACCCTTGAAGAACCTCCCCCCCACACCCTCTTCATCCTCACCACTACACAACCTAACACCCTCCTAGAAACTATCCGCTCCCGTTGCCTCAACATCTTCCTACACACCCCCCCACCCGATCCCCTACCAGAAAGCCGCTCACTCATCGAAGAATGGTTCTCCCCTCACCAACCCCACCGCCTCCAACCCTACCACCGCGCACGAATCTTACAAAATGCCATCGAACAAATCTACCAACGCCTATCAACCCAACATGAATTCGAGCACCCCGATGAAGAAACTGCCAAAGCCCTCGCTGAATCTGCTGTCCAACAACAACGCAGCCTCCTCCTCCTCAACCTCATCCACGCCTACTCAGAAAAACTCCACACCCCTAACCTATCTCCCTCCCTCCTCCACTACTACAGCCAATCCATAAAAATCATTGACCAACTCAATCACGCTCTAGAGCTCAAAGTCGACCCCGCCCTCGCCATCGAATACGCCTGCTGGCAACTCTACCGCATAGAAAAACAACTCCCCCTCCTCGACCCCTCCCCCACTCCCCCTCACTAAGCAAACCCCATGCCCTCACCCAATCCCCATCCCTCGCCCCCCCATAAAACCCAAGCCACCCTCACCTCGTCCCTCTTCCTATTCTCCATCCTACCCACCCTAGCCTCATTCACCTATACCCACCCCCACGCACAACCCACCACCACGCCCGATCCCCCCACAACAATAAAACTCCTCTGCCCCGCCATAGGCTACACCGAAATCTACCTCCACCGATCCCAGGTCAACACAAAAGCCCAACTCCTCACCCACAACCTCCTCCCAACCACTCCCATTCCCCGAGCCCCAAAAAAACTCCACCTCCTCCTCCCATCCCCCACCTCACTACACAAAATCATTCGCCGCCAATTCACAATTCCCCTACTCCTCCCATGGGGCTCCCTAAACGCCTTCCCCCACCTCATCCACATCCTGCACCAAGCCCAACCCTACAAAAAATTCATGCTCAACCCCCATCCACCTCACGATCCCAAACTACTCCAACTCAAAAACTCCCTCCTCCTCCAAACCGCACTCACCTCCATCCCACCATACCTCTCCTACTCCGACGATCCCCTCATCGCTCACCTCACCCTTCCACAAGCAATAGCCCAATTCACCATCGCCGACTCCAACACCTCATACACCCTCCTCCACCAAAACAACACATTCACCATCTATCCAACCCACACCCCCCATACCCCCTCCCCCACCCCATCCCTCCCCCGCGTCCAAGTCCAATTCAAAACCTCCCACATCGCCCACGCAGCCCTCACCCAACAACTCGACACCTCCACTGCCATCCTCAACCAACAAATCTCACTCACAGGCCTCATCCCCTTTGCCCAAGCCCTACACACCATCATGCTCCGCACACACACCTACCTCACCACAACATGAACCCCCTCCTCTCACGCGCAAGCCGCCTCATCCCCGGCTCCATCTACGGCCACACCTCCCCCATCCTCTCCCACCCACAAACCGCACCCGCATTCGCCATCAAAGCCAAAGGCGCCCGCTACATAGATGCCGACGGCAACGAATGGCTCGACCTCATGTGCGCCTACGGCACCAACATCCTCGGCTACGCCCACCCCACCGTCCTCGAAGCCGCAATACGCCAACTCCACAACAGCGACTGCCTCAACCACCCCACCCCACTAATGCTCGACCTAGCCGACCGCCTAATCTCCCTCACACAATTCGCCGCCTGGGCAGTCTTCGCCAAAAACGGCACCGACGTCACCACCTACGCCATACAAGTCGCCCGCGAACACACCCGCCGCCCCAAAATCCTCTCCATCTCAGGCGCCTACCACGGCACCGCACCCTGGTGCGCACCCTCCATCGCCGGCATCCTACCTGAAGAACGCCGACACATCCACACCTTCCCCTGGAACGACCTCAATCACTTCCACACCCTCATAAAAAAACACCACAACCAAATCGCCGCCATCATCCTCACCCCATTCCACCACCCAAACTTCGCACCCGCCCAACTCCCCTCCCCCGACTTTTTCCCCACCATTCAAAACACCTGCCGCCAACACGGCATCCAAATCATCCTCGACGACATCCGCGCAGGCTTCCGCCTCCACCACCGCGGCTCACACAAAATTTTCAACCTCACACCCGACCTCGCCTGCTACGGAAAAGCCCTCGCCAACGGCTTCCCCATATCCGCCTGCCTCGGCGCAGCCCACCTACGCCGCGCCGCCGAAAGAGTCTTCTTCACCGGCTCCACCTGGCACAGCGCAGCCAGCATGGCCGCCGCACTCGCAACCCTAGACCTCATCGAAAAAAACAACATCCCCCAATTCCTCCACCAACAAGGCCTACGACTCAAAAATTCACTAGAACAACTCGCCGCCCAACACTCCCTCTCCTTCACCCTCACAGGACCCCCCGCAATGCCCACACCACACTTCGAAAACGACCCCTCGCTTCTCCTCCTACAAACCTTCACCCACCTCCTCATGCGCCAACACGTCTTCCTCCACCCCCACCACAACGGATTCCTCTGCGCCGCCCACACCGACTATGAAATAAACGAAATCATACACCGCTCCCAAATCGCCTTCGCCTCCCTAAAATCCACACTTTCCCAAACACACCCCCACACCTATCCTCACCCCACCACACATGACTAACCCCAACCCCCCCTCCCAACCCTCACTCAGCTTCGAAGAAGCCCTAGCCCAACTCGAAAACCTCATCGAAAAACTCGAATCCGGCCAACTCCCCCTCCAAGACCTCATCACCGCCTACGAAAAAGGACGCACCCTAGCCGCAATCTGCGAAAACCACCTCCAACAAGCACAACTAAAAATCGACCTCATCACACAAGAGCAATGGGGGGGGGGGGGGGGGGGGGGGGGGGGGGGGGGGGGGGGGGGGGGGGGGGGGGGGGGGGGGGGGGGGGGGGGG
>JANWVL010000094.1 GCA_025056655.1 Candidatus Methylacidiphilales bacterium | reverse complement strand
GAGCGTATGGGTATAAGGTAGCTTAACTGTGAGACCTACAAGTCGATCAGATACGAAAGTAGGGCCAAATGATCCGGTGGTTGAAAGTGGAATCGCCATCGCTCAACGGACAAAAGGTACGCCAGGGATAACAGGCTGATCGCGCCCAAGAGTTCATATCGACGGCGCGGTTTGGCACCTCGATGTCGGCTCATCGCATCCTGGGGCTGGAGAAGGTCCCAAGGGTCGGGCTGTTCGCCCGTTAAAGCGGTACGCGAGCTGGGTTCAGAACGTCGTGAGACAGTTCGGTCCTTATCCACTGTGGGCGCAAGAAACGTGAGGGGTTCACTCTCTAGTACGAGAGGACCGAGAGTGACGCACCTCTGGTGTTCCGGTTGTCGCATCAGCGGCAGCGCCGGGTAGCTATGTGCGGAAAGGATAAGCGCTGAAAGCATCTAAGCGCCAAGCCTCTCCCAAGATAACGTTTCTCCATCAAGGCCGAGGAAGACTACCTCGTTGATAGGTCGCAGGTGTAAGCGTGGTGACACGTTCAGCCGAGCGATACTAATAGCCTGATTGTTTGGGTTCTAATCCACAACTTCTTGCCAAAGCTGCGTTGTCCATAGCTCTATCGGTAGTTTTCAAAGAACTCGCGTTCTTTTCTCATCCGCACCGTCTCACCACATGATAACCAGAGCCAGATGCCTTGGCTTATCTAAGCTCCGACAAGACATCCCCTCTGGTGATCATAGAGACGTGGCCCCACCCGGTCCCATCCCGAACCCGGAAGTGAAACGCGTCATCGCCGATGATAGTGCAACGATAGGTTGCGCGAAAGTAGGTCGTTGCCAGAACTCCAAGCCCCGCTCGGGCCAATCTGAGCGGGGCTTTTCGTTATGCTCACCTAATCATCCGCGACATCACAAACACACCTACTCCAAGACAAAAAATTACAACTCGATGGTGAAAGTCTAGCTTCTGAGGCCTAGACTAGACGCATTGTCGAGTATTCTCGCCCATCACGTCGCATTACCTGTGCTTGGCTGCAGTAATAAAGCCGTTTCCTTTTTCCAATCGACCTCAAAAAAGCCTTCACACCCAACTTTAACGGACAGGGAGGGATTCGAACCCTCGAACGGTTTTAGCCGTTACACGCTCTCCAGGCGTGCCCTTTAAACCACTCAGGCACCTGTCCTTAAAATTTTTTAACTAAGCCCACACCTCCGCGCTAGACAATTTTACAAGCAGCGGCTCACTGAGACGTTGCCGTCGAAGCCGTCGGAGGAGACGGCGGCGGAATAACACGCGCGCTGATACGAAAAGTGCGAGGATTAGTTCGTGGATAGTCTGTCTGGATCCAGATGGAACCGAAAATATCAGCATCAGTTTTTCTAGCTGAAACGTGGACTTCGTAGTTTTTCCCCTCCTCAATAGTTTTAAGTTCAGCAGAGAAATTTTCATTATCCGAGTGCACTTGCAAAATTCGGACAGGCTCATTTACGCCGACTGAAATCCGAGAAATTTTCGGAGAGACTGTGTCTTGCGGCGTCCAAAAGATAAAATTCGGCTCAATCTTTAAAATAACAGGAATTTCAACCCTCAGAGTCAAAATTGTAGGCTCATTAGGTTTATCGGAGGTCGTAATGGTAACGGTTTTCGTTTGCTGACCTATGCGATCGCCGTGGTCGAAGACGACCTCGATCTCTCCTTTCTCGCCGGGAGCATAATCACGCTTGTTGCCATTTGGCAAAGCCGCTGTGCAACCACAAGAAGATTGGATACTTGTAATCGTGATCGTCTCTTTACCATCATTGATAAAAGGAAATCGGGCAACCGTCCGGATATGCTCCGGCTTAGCTTTGAAATCAATCTCCTTCACCGGCCAAAAGAGCTCAGCGTGCAATCTAGCATGGCTGGCAACTATCGCCACCATGGCAATGCTAATGTTCCTGATAGTTTTCATAAGTTCATAAAAGCTTAATCATTTTTTACTCAAGCGAATCCGTAGATTCATTCAGATGCGCCTTGAGTTTCCGCTTAAAATCCCGCACCGCAGTGTCTCCTAAAGCTTTAACAATTCGCGAAGAAAGCGACGCTATGTGAGTCAATCCGTCCGCAGTATAGGCCGCAACAGCAGGCGGTTTCCCTCCGACTAAATTCGGATTAAGTCCCACCTGCAATTCCTTCGGCAAATTCCGAAGGTGCTCTTTCTCCACGCCTACCACGACACAACGTCCATCAACCATATCCAACAAATTGAGCGTCTCCCCCACTTCACGGCGTCGCGCCTCCGGATCATAATACAAAAGCGCAAGAAGCTTGCCGCGCTCTTGGGCTTTTGCCTTCGCCTCCTCAAGCTGATCTAGCCGCATTACCTTTCTGGGTAACTCCAGCTGAGCAACCAAACACGTCAAAACACAACACCAAACTACTAGAGCATACCAAAACACAGTCAGATAACGCATACCATCCTAAAAACTAAACACCCTACAATCCAAAAGCAAGCTTTGCCAAAAAAAAGCTCTGCATTAATCTCCCCTGCATCAAAATGACTACTCCTCCCGACACCTACTCCACCCCTAGCTCACCCCGCCGCCATTCTCTTGGCCAAGTTCTCGCGGCTTATGCCCTCCTAGTAGTATTTTCCATCTTTGCTCTCTACCCGCTCACTCAGATCATCACCATCTCCCTCCGCCCGAGCAATCAACTGCTCTCTACCTCACTCGCCCTCATTCCACAAGGCGCCACATTTGAAAGTTACGTCAAACTCCTCTTTGAAACCGACTACCTACGCTGGCTCCTCAACTCAACCCTAATTGCACTAACAGTCACCGTCACCGGCGTCGCAATCGCCTCCACAGCAGCCTACGGCTTATCCCGCTTCCGTTTTTGGGGACGCAACGCCATCCTCTCTGGACTCCTAATCACACAAATGTTCCCAGCCACAATGCTCCTTCTCCCCCTATATTTAATGCTCATCCAGCTAGGCCTCATCAACTCCTACCTCGGCGTCATCGTCATCTACCTTGCCACAGCACTGCCCTTTTGCGTATGGCAACTCAAAGGCTACTACGACACCATCCCCACCTCCCTCGAAGAAGCCGCCCTCATTGATGGCTGCACCCCTTGGCAAACCTTCCGCAAAATCGTCCTCCCGCTCGCCGCCCCCGGCCTGGCAATCACCGCGCTCTTTTCCTTCATGACGGCTTGGAACGAATACGTCGTCGCCGCCCTCGTCCTCCAAGAAACCCACCTCTTCACACTACCCATGGGCTTGCGCAGTTTCATGGGCAACATGAATACCGAGTGGGGCCTCTACGCGGCAGGCGCCTTGATCGTTTCCGTCCCAGCCGTCACCGTTTTTCTCCTCGTCTCCCGCTTCCTCGTCTCAGGCCTTACCGCCGGTGGAGTCAAAGAATAAATTCGGTAAAACCAAACCCCCGATAATTTTACCCCACCCTCCCCTCCAGAAACCAATCCACCAGTCCGCCCTCACTCATCAACTCACCCTCACAAAAATGCTTTGTCAGTCCCCATCTCTAAGGCTAAGACATTCCCATGAGCCTCATCACCCTCCTCTCCATAGCAATCATTGCAGTCATCCTTATTCTAGCTATTTGGGCAGTCGGCGTCTACAACCGCCTTATCAATCTCCGCAACCAATTCAAAAATGCCTTCGCACAAATCGACGTCCAACTCAAACGCCGCTACGACCTCATCCCCAACCTCGTCGAAACCGCAAAAGCCTACCTTAAACACGAACGCGAAACCCTTGAAGCCGTCATCGCAGCCCGTTCACGCGCCGTCTCCGCCAATAACAAAGCTGCCGCCAACCCTGCCGACTCCGCTGCCATTGCCCAACTCGCTGCCGCCGAAGGTGGCCTTGCCTCGGCCCTAGGCCGCCTCTTCGCCCTCGCCGAAGCCTATCCAGACCTCAAAGCCAATCAAACCATGGCTCAACTCTCCGAAGAACTCACCTCCACCGAAAACAAAATCTCCTTCGCCCGTCAAGCTTTCAACGACGCCGTCATGCTCTACAACACTCAACGCGAAATTTTCCCCAACAACCTCATCGCCGCCCTCTTCAACTTCTCCGAAGCACGCCTCTTCGAAATCGAAAACGAAGCCGAAAGACAAGCCCCACAAGTCAAATTCACATAACCACTCGCTCCACAGCACGGCGTTCCCCCCCTTTCTCCCCTCACCTCACAGAAAGGCCAAATGAATTTTTTTGAACACCAAGCCGTTCGCCGCAGAAACACCCGCAAGCTCCTATTCCTCTTCTTCCTCGCAGTCCTAGGCACCATCGCAGGCGTCTACCTTCTTTGCTCGCCACTCTGGCAACCTCCCGACTCCCCCACATGGATCCTCTGGAATCCCGAAGCCGCCCTCTACATCAGCATTGCCGTATCCATCATCATTCTAATCGGCGCCTTACACCGTTTACAAACCCTTAAAGGCGGAGGAGCTGCCATAGCCCGCGCCCTCGGAGGCCGAGAAATCAAGCCCGGTCACCTCTCCGGCCTCGCAGAAAAACGCCTCTACAACGTCGTCGAAGAAATGGCCATCGCCTCCGGCACACCCATCCCACGCATCTTCATCCTCGATCAAGAAAATGGCATCAACGCCTTCGCCGCAGGCTACAGCATCCAAGATGCCGCCATCGCCGTATCCAGAGGCTGTCTCGAGCAACTTACCCGCGACGAATTACAAGGCGTCGTCGCTCATGAATTCAGTCACATCTTAAACGGCGACATGCGCCTCAACATCCGCCTCATCGCCATCCTCGCAGGCATCCTATTCCTCACTTTCATCGGACGCGTCCTGATCGAGATTGGTGGACGCTCTCGCAGTGACCGAAACACCCCCTCAATCCTCTTAATCCTCGGCGGTCTCGGTCTTATCCTCATAGGTTACATCGGCGTCTTCTTCGGTCGACTTATACAAGCTGCCGTCTCCCGACAACGAGAATATCTCGCCGACGCCTCAGCTGTCCAATTCACCCGCAATCCCAACGGCATCGCCGGCGCCCTCACCAAAATCATGAAATGGAAACACGGAGCAGAAATCCACAACCCCATGGCTGTAGAGACCAGCCATATGTTTTTCGCACAAGCAATAACTTATTCCCTAGCCAGACTTTTCGCCACCCACCCCCCTTTGGAAAAACGCATCGCCGCCATCAAACAAGTCCCCATAAAATCCATCCCCAAAGCCACTCCCTCTACCCCTCACACCGCATTCGGACAACCTCACCTCATCAATCACTTCATC
Organism: Candidatus Methylacidiphilales bacterium; assembly: GCA_025056655.1. NCBI lineage: Bacteria > Pseudomonadati > Verrucomicrobiota > Methylacidiphilae > Methylacidiphilales > Methylacidiphilales bacterium. The sequence continues at coordinate 31,571 of JANWVL010000094.1, read as the reverse complement.
CACTCCATTGGCCAAGTCACACAAAACCCCGGTCAAATCGCCAACCATATCATCCCTCAAATCCACCCCGACATTTGGCAGTCCTGCCACCACCCCTCTCAAGTCCAAGCCATCATCCTCGCCTTGCTACTCTCAGGAAATAAAACCGTGCAAGACACTCAACTAAAATTCATCCAACATGACTACGACGAAGACCTCTGCCACAAAGTCACCACCCTCCATTCCCTTCTCCCTTCAAAAAACTCACTCCGCTGGCTCATCCTTCAAGCCGCCACACCTGCTCTCCGCGAAACCCCCTCCCCACAACGTGAAAAATTCCTCCACCTCACACGCAAGCTCACCCTCGCTGATGGCCGCCTCAACCTCTTTGAATTCACCATAGAAATCCTCCTGGAAAAATGGCTCCAAGCCATCCCCCCTCAACGACGCCCCCTCTCCCGCTCCAACCCCACATTCATCTCTGCCACAGCCAACCTCCTCCTAGCACTAGCCAAAACCAGCTACCGCGACAATCCCGAAGCCCTCGCCCAAGCCCTCCACTCAGGCTGGCAACTCCTCTTCCTCAACACTCCCCCTCCAGAGCACAAAGAAGTCACCTACCGCGATCTTCGCGAATCCCTCCTCTCCCTCGACGCCACAGAAGCAGAAACAAAAGAGCTACTCCTCACAGCATGCGTAACGATCGTCACCCACGACCAAAAAATCTACGAAGCCGAAAAAGACCTCCTCCGCATGATCGCCTTGATCTGGGACTGCCCACTCCCTCTGGAACTCGATTAAATAAACGCCACATACTTGTCGAAAACGTCACCCCTTTGCTATAAACACCCAACAACCTCATGCACAACCTCGTCTACTTCGACCTCGAAACGCAAAATGCCTTCCGTGGCGCACTTCGAGACCCCTCCCAACTCAAAATCTCCATCGCCGTCACCTACACAACCGCTCACCGCACCTACACCATCTACACCGAAAACGAAATCCCCCAACTCCTCGACACCCTACAACGTGCCGATGCCGTCATCGGTTACAACATCCTCGATTTCGACTTTCGCGTCCTATCCAACTACACCCTCTTCGATCTCTCCCACATCCCCACGCTCGACTTAATGAAAGATCTCGAACGCTCCATCGGCAATCGTATCGGCCTCACCGCAGTCGCCCAAGCCACCCTAGGCATCGGAAAAACCAGTGACGGCCTCGAAGCCATCCGCCTCTGGCAAGCAAAACAATACCGCCAAGTCGCCGAATACTGCTGTTACGACGTAAAACTCACACGCCTCCTCCATGAATACGGCGCCTACCACGGCAAAATCCACTACATGAATAAACGCACCCTCAAAATGGAACAGGCCCTAGTCTCCTGGAAACCCCAAGACATCCTCGCAAAAAACCGCACCTTAGCCACCACTTCCAATTTCAACTAAACCTCACACCCCCCCTCTATGCGTCGTGACATAAACTGGCACCAAACAACCACCTCCGGCACCTACGCCGTGCGCGTCACCTTCTTCGGCGGAAAATTCAAATTCCAATTCAAAGACGAAGGAAGCGATCGTTGGGACTACGACCGCGAGCCATCCCTGGAAGATATCGAGCAACTCGTCGAAACCTTAGAACGTTACTACCCTCGCGGCCGCTGCACACACAAAGAACTCCTCATCGCTCGCGGCCTCCTCTGTGAATACCAAGCCAAACAAAAAATACATCGTTCAGAAAAAAACCGCAATAAACCATCCTAACTATCGACCAGAAAATACCCATAGTAACCCGCTTCATTCTCCAGGATCCACTCCCATCTACTCTCTCGAGCCATCCGAGAAACTCTCCACCCAATCATAAAGCACAGGGAGAACAACCAACGTCAGAAAAGTCGCGCTCAACACACCTCCGATCACCACAGTCGCTAAAGGACGCTGCACTTCGGCACCTGTCCCCGTCGCTATCGCCATCGGCACAAAGCCTATAGCCGTGGTAAGAGCCGTCATAAGTTTCGGCCGCAGCCGCGTCAAAGTCCCCACCCACACCGCTTCGCGCAAAGACATCCCAGACTGACGGAGCTGATTGATAAAACTCACCAACATCACCCCGTTTAACACCGCAATCCCCGACAACGCAATAAAACCGATCCCCGCAGAAATCGTAAAAGGCATCCCTCGCCACCATAGTGCCCACACGCCCCCCGTCATCGCCAACGGCACACACAGCATCACCAACGTCGCTTGCCGCCACGATCTGAAGCTCAAAAAAAGCAGACCTAAAATCATCGCTAAAGCCACCGGCACCACCACACTCAATCGCTGCCGCGCTTCAATCAAATTTTTAAACTGCCCGCCAAACTCATAAAAATAGCCCGAAGGCCAGTTCATCTCCCTCTGAAGGCGCATCTGCGCCTCTCGCACGAAACTTTCCATGTCTCGCCCTCTAGGATTAATCATAATCACAACGCGCCGCTGATTCCACTCGCGAAAGATTGTTCCCACAGCATCGATCACTTTCACCTCTGCCACTTCACCCAAAGGAAGGATTTCCCCGCGCTCCGTTTGCAGCGGGAGCCGCTCATATTCCGAAATCTCTCTCCTTAAGCCCTCTTTTAGCCGCACCACAATATCTAATCGCCGATTGCCTTCTATAAATTGGCCCACTTCCTCTCCGCCCAATGCTTGTGCGACGACACGGCCAATCTCCTCTCCCTGCACACCGTATCGTGATAAAGCCTCAGGCTTAGGAATTATTTCCACCATAGGTTGACGACCAATCGGATCCACCTCCACATCACCTGCCCCCGAAATATCAACGAGAATTTCACGCGCCTGAGCAGCAAGCTCTTCGAGCGTTTCAAAATCGTCCCCATAGATTTTCAAAGCCAAATTAGCCCGCGCTCCAGCCATAATCTCGTTAAATCGCAATTGAATAGGCTGCGTAAAAAGAAACGCCTGTCCTGGCGCTTTTACCTCGAGCATTTCCCGCATCAGCTCGATAAGCCGTTCTTTGGAAATCGTTCGCCCGTTCTCTTTCCGCCATGTTTCGCGTGGATTCAACATAATGTATGTATCAGCCACATTCGGTCCCATCGGATCCATTGCAATCTCAGCAGTCCCGATGCGTGAAAAGATGTGGCGAATCTCAGGAAAGTGCTTAAGCAACAACTCCTCCGTGCGTTTCTGCATCGTTAACGATGCTTCTAATCCTACGCTCGCCCCGCGAATCATCTGCAACGAAAGATCCCCTTCATCAAGCTGCGGCACAAATTCCGCTCCAAGCTGCTTAAAAATTAACCACGAAAAAATAAAAAGAATAACCGCTGCCCCGACGACACCGCCGCGATGTGCGAATGCCATTTTCAATATAGGCCTGTAGATCGCCTTGCACAGCCGCACCAGCAGACTTTCTTCTTCTGCAAACTTCCCCTTCAAAAAAAGCGCTCCCAATGCCGGCATCAACGTCAGCGATAAAATGAGTGCACCGATTAAACAAAACATCACTGCTACAGCCATCGGCTGAAACATTTTTCCTTCGATACCCGTTAAACTCAGAATCGGAACATAAACCACAGTGATGATTAACACGCCGAAAAACATCGGCTTTGCTACCTCTGCACCTGCCTGTATCGCGATGTCAAAACGTTCACCAGCGCTTAGCTCGCGTCCTAAAGCGCGCCGTCGCTCTCCAATTCGACGAACGATATTTTCAATCATCACTACCGCTCCATCCACGATCAGCCCAAAATCTATCGCGCCAAGGCTCATGAGATTGGCGCTCAACCCACAGGAGACCATGCCCGTGATCGCCAAGAGAAATGAAAGCGGTATCGCAAGCGTGACGATAATCGCGCCGCGCCAATTCCCAAGTAGGAGAAGAAGGACAGCGACTACAAGAACAGCACCGTGGAAGAGATTTTGTTCGACAGTGCGGATCGTCTTATTCACCAACACAGAGCGATCATAGCCCTCTCGAATTTCTATCCCCTCGGGAAGTTGTTTTTGAATTTCGCGAAGACGCTTTTTTACGGCTTGGGCTACAACTCGACTGTTTTCACCTGCGAGCATAACCGCGATCCCGACAACGGCTTCTTCTCCATTTTCAGTCGAAGCACCGTAACGAAACGCGTGCGAGATCGAGATCTCGGCCAGATCCCCAAGAAGAATAGGTCGCACCCCGGCTGCATAGCGGATCGGAATTTTTGAAATTTCCTCTATCCCTGCTGCTTGAGTGCGCGCGCGAATGACGATTTGCTCGTGCCCGATCTCTACATGACCTCCTCCGGAGTTTTGCATATTTTTACGAATCACATGGATCAACTCCTCAAAGCCAATGCTGTGGTGACTTAATTTTTCTGGATCAGGGGCAATAAGAATTTGGCGTGTATATCCGCCGGAGGTGTTGACTTCGGCAATTCCCGGCGTTTGACGCAAGAGAGGTTTAATCATGTATTCCTGCACAAGCGATAGCTCTTGAAGCTGCTGATATTGCTCTGCAGGCTTATGCGGAGCATCCGCACGGTAAGCGACGATGTAGTAGAAGATTTCTCCTAAGCCTGTGGCGATAGGAGCTAGCGTGGGAGTGAGTCCATCAGGAATCGTTTCTCCAAGGCCTGCGATGCGCTCCGCAACGAGTTGCCGAGCGCGATAAATGTCCGTTCCATCTTTGAAGTTGAGGACAACTTGTGATAGGCCAAATTTCGAGATAGAGCGCAGCTCCGTCAAATGCGGAAGCCCTGCCATTGCGGTTTCGATAGGGGTGGTGACCAGACGTTCAATTTCCTCCGGAGCAAGTGTGGGGACTTCGGTGTTGATTTGCACTTGCACCGGCGTGATGTCGGGCACGGCATCAATAGGAATGTGAAAAGCAGCCGCGATGCCGATGAGCGCTGCAGCTACCGATACAAAGATTACCTCCCAAGGGTGCCGGATGGATAAAGCAACGATACGTTCAAGCATAATTTTAGTGTGCGTGGATGCAGCCTTTGCCTTGATTCGTGGCATGAAGTTCAATCATCCAGAGAGCAAAAGCGCCTTCTGTGACGACGACATCACCTTCACCCAGGCCTTCGATGACTTGAAATGTGTCCTCCGTCACTGCACGGGTAAGAATTTGTCTTCGATAAAAGGCATCTTCTTGAAGCACGTAAACAAAAGCTCCGCGAACCGTTTGAATTATAGCCTTCGAGGGAATCTGGACTGATAAGGGCGCATCGTCAGAAGAGAAATAAGCCTGACCTTCGACGAAATCTCCGATGCGGAGTGTAGAAGGGGGGACGTGAGTTTTGAGGATTATTTCCGAGGTCACTGTCGTTTGCGCTTGCAAACGGTTTTCAACAGGGACTGCTGGCCATGTGGCTTGTAGATGCTTCACAGAAAAAGAGGTGGCTTGCCTGAGGTTCATGGTTTTGTTTGATGGGAATTTTGCGGATAACCAAACGGTATCTGCTGTTGGCATTTCTTTTTTGATCTCTCGCACTTGCGCAGTAAAAGCGACGGGTGATGCTCCGCTCGTAACAGGTTTTACCGTCTCGAGCTTGATATTAAGGGCTTCACGGGTGGCACAGCTCAAAACGATGCCGTGTTCATCATTGATATGCCAAGGCTCCTCTTGATCATGGTGCGTGTGTTGTTCATGGGCGTGTATCGTTTCCGAAGTATGGCTCAAGAAGAGGTGCGGAGTCAGAAGTGTGGCTATAAAGAGTTTTCTCCAGTCGTGAGTTTGTTTTTTCATGATCGTGATTTTTTGGTTTTTGAGGCGGGCAGTTGTTGAGGGGCGGTCAACATGTTCATCCTCGTTGTTGAAGCTAAAGCTTGAGCGAGTGCATCAAGGCGCGTCTGTGCTAGAGAGAGATATTCTCGCTGCATGTCGAGGTAGAGCTGGACTGGGATAGCTCCGGCTGCAAATTGACTGGCAGCGAGGTTCGCCGTTTCTTCCGCAGTCTTTAACCGGCTTTCAGTTATCTCCTCTAGGAGGCGCTTTGAGCGATGCCACTCGCGATGAAGTTTGGCGATTTCGATTTGGGCTTCGTATTGAGCAAGGGCTAGCGCGGCTTTGCTGAGCTCGTGTTGAGCCTGTGCTTGAGCGATTTCTCCTTTGTTGAAATCCCATAGTGGGAGCGGTAGCGAGAAGGTGATTCCAAGAGTGCTCTCAAGCTCCTCAGCTTCTTCTCGGCTGTAGTATGGGCCGAGCGTAAGATCGGGCGCGGCACCTTGGCGAGCGAGATGCAGACGTAAAAGTGCAGTTTCAAGCTCCAGGGCGCGAAGCTTTACTCGTGGATGATGATGGGATGCGGATTGCAGAAGTGTTTTGAGCGGACGCGGTGGGGGCGGTATGGTCGTGGGAAGTGAGACTTGTAGATGTGCATCACTGGGAGCCTGGCGAAGGAGGTTGAGCTCGAACTGCAATTCTTGTGCGCGGTTTTCAATTTCTAGCATTTGCTGAAAGAAGGCAGTGGCTGCGGATTCGAGGAGTTGATATTCGATTTGGGCAGGTGGAGTGATTCGCGGTCGCTGTGCTAGGGCCGTGATGACTTCTCGAACTTGATCCGTGACAGCTTTGGCGCGGCGTGAGATTTCTTGAAGAGCGGCAAGTCTGACGGCTTGCTCGTAGGCGCGAGTCTTGAGTTCGTGTTTGAATTGGTCGTAGGCAAGCTCAGCGAGAGAGATATTTCGGTCGGCGATGGCGCGACGGAGGATGCGCTTCCCGGGCCATTCAATATTGAGAGTAAGCGCGGCGCTGAAAGAGAGGCCATCTTTGGGGGAGGAGTCTTCGGGTTTGTTTCTTTTTGCGCCGAGTTGTGTGGAGAGCTCTGGCCTTGGCCAGGCTAGAGCTGCAGAACGTGCGCCTTTAGCAGCCGCAATCTCTGCAGCTGCCATTTGAAGCGCTGGATTATGAGTAATGGCTTGACGAGCGATTTCTTCTGGCGTGAGGGCATGTGACGTGAGAGCTGGCGCAAGGGTTAAGGTGAAAGTTAAACAAAAAACTTTTAAGCTGTGGAACTCATTCGAAGCTGATAAACAAATGGAATGGAAGCAGTGTAGTTGGGGAAATGCTCCGATAGCCGGAAAGACAAGCGGTCGGAGGTGGGTGGGATGAAGGAAGTTTATTTTCATAATTGAGGGAGAAGAGGATGGTTTCAACAGAGGAGCACGGAGCATGCTGAGCACACGAGAGCGGTGGGAGCACTAGCGAGCTGTATGGGCTTATCTTCCCACAGAGGAGTGGGCCCAGCACGCTAATTTGCGTTCATCGCGAGCGTCTCGCGACGGGCTTAAATCGCACTACGGAAGCTGAGGAGGGTGCTCTATCTCAAGGATAGGCGGCTCAGGTGGATGTTTTTGAATGATAACGTAGTGAACTTCAGAAGATACTAAATGAGGTGAAAAAGTGGGGCGTGATTGAATGAACATCTGTCCGTGAGGGCATAGAGAGTGAGGGCAGGGTTCTGAAGATACGGGGGAGGAATGGTCGGCGGGATCGGGCGTGCAAGCCTGCTCGTGGGAACAAGGGGCGCTAGCCCAAGATGCGGCTTCGTTACTGGGACAAGTAAAGATTCCGGCTATAAAGGCTACTATGGAAGCAATCTTTAGGTATGCGATGGGATTCCATGCTGATGAGATCAAGTCAAGCTTGGTGAAGAAACTCAGGATGTGGTTAATCCCAACCATAAGTCAAATAGTTTAAGCCTTAATGAGGCAAGTGAGGCAACGAAAAAAACTTTTCAGACGTTGGCCAGAAAACGCTCATACCGCTTCACGCCTTCCTCGAGATCTTTTTGGCGAATAAATTCATCCACTGTGTGAGCTTGACGAATACTGCCGGGGCCAAAGGCGACGGCGGGGATGCCGCGTTGGGCGAAGATTGCGGCATCGCAAAACCATGGCGCTGTCTGCAATCCCCTTGAGACTCGCGCTAATTTTTGCACCCACGGATTCTGCGGTGACACCTCCATGGGAGGACGGTAGCCGATTAATCTAGTGCGAATTGTCCAGCCTTCTTGTCTGGCTTGTTTTTGGATAAAACGAAGCACCGCTGTGTGTGTCAATCCCGGCACACTGCGGCAGTCTATTTCGATGCGGCAACGATCCGGGACAATGTTCACCTTGCTGCCACCTGAGATCGTGCCGATGTTGAACGTAGGACTTCCAAGTGTTGAAGACTTGAACTTCGCGAGGAATTTCGGAAATGCGCTCTGGAACCATACCAAAAAGCGCGCCATTTCATTGATTGCATTTTTGCCTCGATCCGGAGTAGAAGCGTGGCAAGCTTTTCCACGAGTCTCGACCTCAATCCAAATCGCACCCTTGTGGGCATATACTACGCGAAATTCTGTGGGTTCCCCTACCAAGACAAAATCTAACGGCACAGAGCCATCGCGAGCGATGGCTTGTGCGCCCTCGTTACCGGCTTCTTCGCCCATTAAGCCGAGGAAATAGACTTCGTTTTGTGATTGGGCTCGCTGTGGGCTCGAGGCCCAAGTTTTCAAAGCCCATAACATAGCGGCCATGGGCCCTTTCGTATCAGTGCTGCCGCGGCCGTATATGCGCCCGTCGGCTACTCGCGGCTTGAAGGGTTCAATGGTCATGCCGAGCACACTCACTGTGTCGGTATGGGGAGCAAAGGCAATTCGCTCGACATGTCCATTTGATGTTTGCGCTCGGCCTCCTAGAAATCGTGCGCGGACGTTGGGACGATGAGGATAGACGGGCATCAGTTCGACTTCATCTGCGCCGATCCTTTTTAGGTAATCAGCCAAGTAATGCGCAATCGAGTCTTCGTTAACGCCCTCTGTGCCAGGGGTCCCTGTAGGATTGACGCTCGGGATTTGTATCAGCTCACATAACAGTTCGGTCACGTCGCGTGGGTTTTTATTCATAAAACAGGCGGCTTTTTGGAATAATTTCGAATCTCGACTTCAGTCGCTGTGTGGCTGGCTCTGAGTGAAGTTCGTTTTCCGAGCAAGCCTAGCACAAAACTTCCCTGCGTCGCACCAAAAATGCCTTTGTTTTTTTGGCATTACTTTATGTTATTTTTCTCTGAGCAAACGATTGGGGGGAGAGGCCCTTAATTTAATTTACCTATCGTCTTGATTATAATGCGCTTGCAATAGATAACTACTTCGGATCTTGGGTTCTTTAGAAATTAGTATCGCTGTTGGCACGCATTTTTCTTCATTTGTAAGGGTATGAGTGAATTCGTTACACATATGTTTATCTCGTTTGCGATGGGAGAGTGGAAGCAAATTAGGGATATGGCTCAAGAAGTAGATTCAGAGACATACAAAGCTACTTCGCCTCTACATGGCACAACAGCTCCCATGCACAGTGAGGTGAAGATTCGAGACATTCTCGAGCGTCCCACTAAGGAGCCGATCTTTGCTTCATAGTGCTTGCTGTGCAGGGGAAACGTAGAGCGTCTCAACCCTCGTAAGAGATAAACCACTAGAAAGGCTTAGCTAAAAGCTTGGTATTATTCTGCTGGGTTAAAAGCAGAGGATGAAAACATGGGCTTTTAGAATTTTACTGACGTGGATTTTGGTCGTTTTCAGCATCCCACTCTCCCTGCTCGATCTCTCGTCGCATACCGAGAGATAGCAGCGGACGGATGAATCCGTATACAAAATAGAGCAAAAAAACTATCGCTACTGCCCAAGGGAAAAAGAAAACCAACAGCACGACTCCCAAGACAATAGCGATAAACCAGGTCAACTTTGGCTTTGTGCCCCATCCAAGTCCTTTAAAGCTCGGGTAGCGCATTTTGCTGAACATCATAAAAGAGAGCAGCACTAACAAGAGCACGAGGCAGTAGCGCCACCATCCTTCTACGAAGGCACTTCCTTTTTCATAAAATGCGAGCATCACCATCACAATCGATGCGATCAGACCTGCAGCAGCGGGTATGGGAAATCCCTTAAATTCTTTAGCGCTCTCTGTCCCTTGTATCGAGGAAGCGTAGGAATTAAATCGAGCGAGCCTGAGGGCTCCACAGAGAAGGTAAAATGAGGCCACGAGCCATCCAAGCCTCATTGGAAACTCATACAATACGATGTGATAAACCAGGAGAGCTGGCGCCACACCAAAGCTGACTACATCGGCGAGGGAGTCAAATTCCCGGCCAAAAAGACTATCCTTTCCTCCAAGTCGCGCCAATCGGCCATCGAGGACGTCAAATATGCATGCTCCTAAAATCAAAAAGAGCGCCATTTCGATACTTTCTACCCAAGATTCTTCACCCATTCGCCGTAGGGAGGCTCCTTCGAAAATTTTTAGCACGGCTCCAAAACCGCAAAGCAAATTGCCAGCGGTCATGAGATTGGGTAACAGATAGATACGTGTATCGGCAGGCTCGACCTCTTCGGGGCGTAGGCTTTCGTCGCATTGCTGGAGCTCTTTATTTTCTAAGTCCTCGGCCATGGTTTGAGTTATCTTTGGTTAGACGCAGCGAGCGATCACCGTCTCTCCAGCACGGACGCGATCGCCGATTTTCACTTGCACTGGCCAAGAGAGCGGAAAAAAAACGTCCGTTCTAGATCCAAATCGAATCATTCCGAGCCGTTCACCTCGGGCTACGATATCTCCTTCTCGGCCCCAGGCTACGATGCGGCGCGCGATGAGCCCTGTAATTTGGCGGACTAGAATGCGTCCCCAAATTGTCTCGATGATCCAATCCATGCGAGCGTTGCGAGTAGCGCTTTCGGTTTTTCGAGCATCAAGGAAGAGGCCTCCTACTCGCTTTTGGGAAACTATGCGTCCTGAGAGTGGATAACGGTTTACATGCACATCGAAGACGGAGAGGAAAATGGAGACTCGTTTGACTTTTGTTTTGCCGAGCTCTGCCAGGTGGACTTCTTCGATATTTGTGATTATGCCATCGGCTGCGGCGACCATGTTTTCTTCGCCTCCTGGTGGGTTGCGCTCTGGATCACGGAAGAAAAGGAGGACTGCGATGCTGAGGATTAAAAGCGTCATGCCGACAGACCATCCCCATATGTGAGGTAAAAAGACGGCGAGCACGCCGCCGAGGATAGCGATCGGCGCACCTATGATGAATCCATCGATCCATCCTGGGCCGAGCTTGATCATGCGCGCAGCCTACCAGCTCTTTTAATGGTGGAGAAACAGAAAAATCGCATAGACATGATGCATGCTTTTGCTAGGTTAGATGACTACCTTTTTATTTACTCATGCAAATTCACATTAGCCCTCGTGACGTAAAATTAACTCCTGCGATTCATGCTTACATTGCTCAAAAGGTTGGTCATCTTGAGCATTACGCTGGTGAAATTATTGGTGCACATGTTGCGATCTGGCACGATCAAGATAAGGCTAATAAGCATGCATTTATTGTTAAGATCCATCTGGCGCTTCCTGGGCCGGATATTCATGCAGAGGATCATGGCCACGATCTGTATTCGGCGATTGATATTGTATGTGATCGGTTGGCGGAGCAGCTTCGCCATCGAAAATCTCGTCGGCAAAGCCGCACACGTCGTGAAGCGCGCCGGACTAAAGAGTCGCTTCGTAAAAACGGTCCATAAATTGGTTTGGTAAAAAGGGAGGGGTAGAGGTTAAGATGTCTCTTGCGGTTTTTTTTGACGCAGGAGGGACTTTGTTAAAGGTTCGACAATCTGTCGGCATCACATATGCGGAGTTCGCCGCTCGATATGGGGTGAAGCTTGATGTGGAAAAGGTGCGAGAGGCGTTTCCGAGGGTGTTTCGCTCTCTTCATATTCGTGATCCGCGGAGTATTCCGAGAAATGGAGATGATCGGGCATGGTGGCATGAGGTGGTGCGGCGGTGCTTGGAGATAGGGGGCTGGCCAGCGGGGCGGCCGACGGATGAGGTGTTTGAGGCTTTGTATTGGCACTATGAGCAGGCGAGTTGTTGGGAGCTATTTCCGGATACTGTGCCTGTGCTGAAACGGTTGAAGGAAATAGGAATTCCTTGTTATGTATTGTCGAACTGGGATTCACGACTGAGGACGATTTTGCGTGGGCTTGGGATTTATGATTATTTCGAGGATCACATTATCAGCGCGGAGGTGGGTCATGCCAAGCCGCATGCTGGGATTTATGACGTCGCCTTATCACGCGCCGATGTGCGAGCTGATCAGGCGATTATGGTGGGAAACGAAATGGAGATGGATGTGGCGCCGCCGTTAGCTCTTGGGTGGCGTGCTGCGTTTGCAGTGGATCGGCCGCGTAGGGATTTGGGGTATTTGTTTACTTTGATTGAGGGGGTGTGAGGGGGTGGATTTCAAGGGTGGGTTGGGTCAGGCGATTATTAGTTTTATCTCTTTGGAGGTCTGGCTGAATAGCAAGGATAGAAAGCTGTAAATTTCTTTTTCGATTTCGATGCAGCGTTTTCGCCATCGTAGGCGTTTGGCGAGTTGTTTGACGGCTTGTCGCATGCCTTCGAGTTTGATTCTGACGGTTTCTTGGTGGAGGGCTTTTTGAAGGTGCTCGCGGAGCATTTGGAAGAACATTAATTCACCGTGGGCGTAGGCGGCGATTTCGGGGAGGCTGATTACGAGTAGAGGTGGGATGAGTTTGCAACAGTTGGCCACTTCATACTCGCCTACTGTGCGTAGGCTTGTGATGACCATTTGCTCTAGTTGCCATACGCCGATGGTGCTGTGTCCGTAATCTTCTTCTAGGTATTTTGTGACGCTGGCTACGAAATCCTCTTCCATGCCCCAGTTGGGGCGGCCGGCTTTTTTTGCGGCTTGTCGCAGGGAGGAGATGAGCCATTCGCGTGAGATGGGGAATTGACCGTTATTCCACCAAGTCAGGCTGGGCAAGCCCTGCTGAAATCCGATCATACGGCTTGAGGTTTTCGATTTCGTTGACGAATTCGCGTATGTCGCGAAACTTTCGATAGACTGATGCGAAGCGGACGAAGGCGACTTCATCGATGACGCGTAGTTTTTCCATGACTTTTTCTCCGATGGCTACGCTGGGGAACTCTTCACCGTATTCTTCGGTTAGTTCTTGTATGATTCGCTCTGCGGCGCGCTCTAGGACGGCACGGCTGATGGGGCGTTTTTCGCTGGCTTTTTCCATGCCGGCTAAGAGTTTTTTGCGATCAAAAGCTTCGTAGCGGCCGTCGCGTTTCTGGACGCGTAAGTTGTCGCGCTCGATTTCTTCGTAAGTGGTGAAGCGATGACCGCATTTTAGGCATTCACGTCTTCTGCGGATGGCGGCTCCGTCGGCGAGAGGGCGTGAATCGATGACGCGATCTTCTAAGTGGCCGCATTTTGGACACTGCATACTATTAGTTGGTGTGGGGCAGTGTGCACGACTCAACGGGTGGTGTCAACCGTATTTGCTTTTGTGGGTTTGCTGGGGGTAGCCTTGGATTAGGCGGTGTGTGTGGAGGGAGCGGATTATAGGGCTTGGAGCTTGGCTAATATTTCTTTTTTGGAGAGGAGTCCGACGTGTTTGGTTACGGGTTGGCCATTTTTGAAAAAGATGAGTGTGGGGATGGCTTGGATGCCGTATTGGGCTGCTAGTTCTTGTTCTTCATCGATGTTAACTTTGACGACTTTGTAACGGTCAGCGTTTTCTGTTGCGATTTCGTTGAGGACGGGGCCTATCATTTTGCAGGGGCCACACCAGGGGGCCCAGAAGTCTACTACGGTAGGGAGTGGAGACTGGATGACTTCGGATTGAAAGGTGTGGCTTGTGGCCTCGATAACGGATTTTGACATAGGGTTGGGCTGTGGTTTTAGATGATTTGGAAATAACTTAATGCGAGGTAGAAAGCCGTGAGTATGCTGATAATTCCTCCTGCGAGGACTACGTAGGCGAAACTTTGAGGGACTTCTACGGTGACTTGGGGGCTTGTTTTGGTCTCTGTTTTGGGCTTGAGTATTGTTGGGGTCTTTGATGCTGTGGGCACTATGGCTCCAGCTCCTGCTACTTTTACGGGCTCGACTTTTACATTGGTTGGAGCGGGCTTGGTCGCGGTGGGAGTTGGGGGTGTGGCCTGGGGTTGAGATTGGGGTTTGGCTGTGGGCGGGGCCTGGATGTTTGGTGGGGCCGTGGGGGGAGGGGTTTTAGCAGAGGGTGATGACGGAGGAGGTGTGGGTGTAGGGATCCCTTGAGGCTTGGGTGGTGTGGGTGGGGTTGTGACAGGTGTAGGAGTGCCGGGGGTGGTAGGTTTTGCTCCTGCTGGAATTGCTGGTGGGGGTGGTGTTGCTGGCCTTGCGGCTGGATTTATCAGCCCGGCTGGAACCTTAGGATTTACGGCAATGGTTTTTGCGAGGTTGATTTTTTTAGATTCTTTTGGGGGAACGGGAGCTACAGGTGGGGGAGGGGGGACAGTTGCAGTTGGTCGTGCTGGGGGTTGTGGCACTGGAGGGGTGGAAACCGGAGGTTTTGGGGGCTGAGGTGTTGGAGTTGGTGAGGTTGCTGGGGTAGCTGCGGTAGGTGAGGGTGTGGGGGGAGGGGTAGGGGGTGTGGGGGGTGTGGGGGAGACTCCAATTGGGGGTTTGGCTTGAGGCGGGGTTGCAATTGGTGGTGCGCCGGGCGGAATCGGGGGCTTGACTATTAAGGGATTTGATGGGGTGCTTGTTACGGTAGGTGTGACGGGCGGAGGAGGCACTGGTTTTGGGGCGGATATTGTGACAGAGGGTGGTGTTGTGGGGGTGCCTGGTGGCACGGGGGGCTTAGGTAGATTCGTGGGAGGTGTTACTTTGAGCGGGGATTCTTCCGTTGGGGTAGCTGTGGATGGGTTGACGGCGACAGCCGGCCTGGGAGCCTGGGGGTTGACGGGTATCGGTATGGTTGGTTTTTGTGCTGAAGCGTCGCCCTCGTTCATAGGGGTTATAGTTATTCACAGGTTAATTTGCTGTCAATAACTTAATTATCATGTGAGGGAAAATCTTGTGTTGGTTACGTATGTTAACCGTGTATTTGCCTCCTGGGGTTTAAAGGGATATGAGCGTATAGTTTCTGTGATTGAGGAGGTGATTGGACGTGTGTGGTGGGGGCAAGTGCGGGGATCGAGAGTTTGGTGTTTTTGCTTGGTGGTTGGGGGTGGTATTGATGCGTTTATTTGTGGATTGATATGGGATTTTGATGATTGGTTTTATGGGCAGTTTTGTTTTGCAAGATATGTTGGTGTGTTGGGTGGTGATGAGGTGGTGTCTTGCTGGGGGCGGATCATCAACTTAGTTTGTGAGAATAGAAATTAGCACCGGAGCTTGTAGGACAGGTGAGCGAAAGGTCGTGATGGGAAGGTCGGTGAGCTTGGCAGTGTGGGGTGCTGAGAGAAGGCTCCTATGATTGGGAGGGGTGAGCAGATGAGCAAGGATTATCGATGTGAAGGTGGTGGGGTTTCAGAAGTAGGATTGTCTGGGCCTTGAAGGATGAGTTTTTTGAGGGTATCGAGGTTTTCAGCAGCGCTGTTGATGAGGCTGCGGAGGCTTTCGGCTAGTAGCTCTTCTTGGATTGCGGCGAGGCGGCGAGTGAATTCGGGTTGTTTTTTTAAGTAGGAGGCACCGGCTTCGGTTTTATAAAAATCTAGGAGGGCTTGCATTTCTTCGACGGTGAAAGTTTCTGCCATTGCAGTGATGACGGCTTTTTCGAATTTTTTGAGATCAATGGATTCGAGGCGTTTTTGGGTGAATTCTTGCATCCACTTTTCGATGTGGTGGCGTTTTTCGTCGCTTAAGTTTTCGATGCCTAGATTTTTGGCGGCGTGGGAGAAGGGATCAAAGGGCCAGTGGTTGAGCATTGCCCTGAAAAGGGCTGTGTAATTGAGGGTGGAGACCAGTGTTTCGGCTTTGAGGAGAGCCTCGGGAGGGATAGTTTTTTTGGGGCCTTCTTCGCGTAGGAGATTTTGTGTGAGGCCTTCGGTGAGGAGTGATAGGGTTAATAATAGAGCTAAAGTTGGAGACGTGTAGTGGGGGAGCATCATGGGTAGGAGGGTTTTTTTAGATTAACGCAATTCTATCCATTGCCATCTTTGAAGTAAACGTTCATAATTTCGGGCTGAATTAACTTAAGAATTTATGAAAAAAAGAAATGATAGGGATGAAGGTGTGGGTTCGTCTATGATCGAATCCACTTTGCATGAATCGCGGCGGTTTCATCCGCCTGCGGCGTTTCAAAGGTCTGCGCGGATTGGGTCGTTTGCGGAGTATCAAAAGTTGTATAAGCAATCACTTCGCGATCCTGATAAATTCTGGGCGAGAGAGGCGGAGGATTTGTTGTGGCGGAGGAAATGGCGGGAGGTGTGCCAGTGGAGGTTGCCGTTTGCGAAGTGGTTTGTCGGTGGGAGATTAAATGCTTCGGAAAACTGTATTGACCGCCATGCGTTTTCTCATCGGCGGAATAAGGCTGCGATTATTTTTGAGGGGGAACCGGGCGACGTGCAGATTTTGACTTACGGGCAGTTGCATCGCGAGGTGTCTTTGTTGGCGAATGCTTTGAAGATTCACGGGGTGAAGAAGGGGGACCGTGTTGTGATTTATATGCCGATGATTCCGCAGGCGATTATTGCCATGCACGCTTGCAATCGAATTGGGGCGGTGCACAGCGTGATTTTTGGCGGGTTCAGCGCGCAAGCTGTAGCGGAGCGGATTAATGATTGTGGAGCGGTGGCCGTCATCACAGCGGACGGGGGATACCGCAGAGGAGCGGTGGTTACGCTGAAGGCAAATGTAGATGAGGCGCTGCGTCAGACGACGACGGTGCGGCGGGTAATTGTTTATCGTCGGACGGGGCAGGCTGTCGAGATGCAAGAGGGACGCGACTTTTGGTGGCATGAAGTGATTGCTGATCTAAAGCCGCACTGCCCACCCGTGCCTGTGGATAGTGAGCATCCGCTTTTTATTCTTTATACAAGCGGGAGCACAGGAAAGCCTAAAGGCATCTTGCATACGACGGGAGGTTATCTGGTGGGCACGACGGTGACGTCGAAATATGTGTTCGATCTGCGAGAGGAGGATGTTTATTTCTGCACGGCAGATGTGGGCTGGATTACGGGGCATAGTTATATTGCTTATGGAATTTTGGCTAACGGCGCGACGGCGTTGATCTATGAAGGGGCTCCGAATTATCCACAACCCGATCGGTTTTGGGAGATGATTGAGAGGCATCAGGTGAATATATTTTATACGGCTCCGACGGCGATTCGTTCTTTTATTAAGTGGGGTGATGATTGGCCGAATCGGCATGATTTATCATCGTTGCGACTTTTGGGAACGGTGGGGGAGCCGATCAATCCGGAGGCTTGGATGTGGTATTACACAGTGATTGGAAAAAAACGTTGCCCGATAGTAGATACTTGGTGGCAGACTGAGACTGGGGCGCATATGATCACACCGATTCCTGGTGCTATTCCCACTAAGCCTGGATCTGCGACTTTGCCTTTCTTCGGGGTGGATGCGGCAGTGGTAGATGATAGGGGAAACGAATTGCCAGCTAATGTAGGCGGTAAGCTGGTGATTCGAAGGCCTTGGCCTTCGATGTTGCGGACGATCTATGGCGATCCTGCTCGATATAAGAAGGTGTATTGGTCTGAGGTGCCGGGATGCTATTTTACTGGGGACGGTGCGCGTCGCGACAAAGATGGGTATTTTTGGATCGTGGGGCGGATAGATGATGTATTGAATGTGTCGGGGCATCGGATTGGCACAGCGGAGGTGGAAAGTGCGCTTGTCTCGCATGCAGCTGTGGCAGAGGCCGCTGTGGTCGGAAGGCCAGATGAAATCAAGGGACAAGCGCTGGTGGCGTTTGTTACGCTGAGGCAAGGGCAAAGTCCGAGTGATGAGTTGAAAGCAAGCCTTCGCCAGCATGTCGCAAAGGAGATCGGACCGATTGCCAAGCCGGATGATATTCGTTTTGCTGAGGCGCTTCCCAAGACTCGTTCTGGAAAAATCATGAGGCGGTTGTTGAAAGAAATTGCAGCAGGAGGGGAGGTCAAGGGCGATGTGACCACACTTGAAGATTTCGCGCTTTTGGCAAAATTAAAGAATACTGAGGACTGATTTGTGGTGGTAGCTCTGCGTCTTTTCCAATACTGAATATACTGAATAAAATACTTGATTTGCGGCAGTAATTTTGTAAGCAGCAGTGCATCTGTTAATTGGAAGACTTGCGCGGTTAGCTCAGTGGTAGAGCACCACCTTGACACGGTGGGGGTCACAGGTTCAATCCCTGTATCGCGCAATTACAGAGTTACCCACAGCATTTTAACAGGTTTATTGGTTGGATACACTGGTAAGATTAGGTGCGGCTGATGCCTCTGAAAAAGCAAAATAAAGTGCACGGTGAGTGAGGACATAATATCCTGGTGGAAGAAATTAATTGATTGCGGGAATAAAAGGTAGCACAGAAAATTTAATTATATCAAGTATAAAATTTTCACCAGAACGAGGGACGAATGTAAACAACTTTTTTAATAACATTATAGAAAAATGTTGACAAAATCCATAATTTTGGATTAAAACTAGAGGTTGAAATGGTAAATTTATGAAGCAAGTAAAAATCCTCCCGGTGGCATTAATTTTATTAGGGTCAGCTTTACAATTTTCCCTATCGCAAGATTTTGAACGGTATCGTCCTAAGGATCCAAATATCTCGGAGTATTCAAGATATGATGGCAAGGAATATGACTCAAAAGAAGTAACACCGACAGATGATCGGACGCTGATCAGGAATCTAAGAGGGTTAATATTTAGCCGACTAGGCACGCAGATCTCTCGTCAGACTCAGCAACAAGTTACGGGGATTCGCACAGTAGATTTGCCGCTGCTTGAAACCGTGGAGTTTGTGGATACGATGAGTAGATTCCTCGGAAAGCCTGTGAGCTTGGCCACGATAAACGAAATCAAAGCAGAGCTAGCCAAGTATTATCGTAAACGGAATTATCCAATTGTTACCTCAGTAGTGCCTGAGCAAGAAGTCACACACGGAGTTCTCAACCTGGTGGTCATCGAAAGCCGTCTGGGTGCGGTAAGAGTGGAAAATGACACGATGCCATCTTGGGAACCAGAGGAGCGTTGGTTTCACGAAAAATTATTCAAAAAACATATTCGCACCCAGCCTGGAGAACCAATCAATTCCCAGCACGTTTTAGAGGACGTCAATTGGATGAATCGCAATCAGTTTCGTTCAGTGGACGTTATTTATGAGCCAGGGCAAGAACTTTACACAACAGACATTGTCTTAAAGGTAAATGACGTTTTTCCCTTCAGGCCCTATATCGGTTTTGAAAATACGGGTAGCAAGGCGATTGGAGAAGGTCGCGCATTTGCTGGCTTCAACTATGGTAATGTCTGGGGACTTGACCATCAGTTCGAATACCAGTTCACAACCAAATCAGATTTCAAGGTTGACGAATTCAACGTCCACACGATGGTCTACACCGCACCACTATGGAAGTTTCACACCATCAAGCTTTTTGGTGCTATTGGTTCTACTGATATTCCTATCGATAATAATTTCCGAGTCACCTCTGACTCCTACCAAGCCAGTCTCCGATACTACATCGATATCCCTCCGAGAGTTGGAAATTATCTCCACAAAGTCGAGCTTGGCTACGACTTCAAAGAATACGGCTCCGACCTCGAATTTGGCGGACAAAAAATTAATCTCAATCCCAACCGCAAATATCCCAACGATAATTTTCAGGTTGGACAACTCGTATTCGGATACCACGGTGAGCTCCTTGACAAACTTGGCTCCACAAATTTCGGCTTGAGCATGCGCTACAGTCCAGGCGGCTTAGCACCTAACAGCAAGACTATCTATCTACGCGATCAACAACCTATTGTTGACATTGATGCGGACTATTTCTATGGCCAGCTTAGTCTTGACCGCCTCACCCGTTTGCCGTTTGGTATGTCCCTCCTTTTGCGGGGCACCTACCAATTTGCTGATAGTTCCCTTCCGTATAGTGAGCGTTTTGGCCTAGGCGGTTTTGGAACAGTCCGGGGTTACGATGAGCGCGGCGCAAATGGCGACGAAGGCTACAACTTTACGGCAGAGCTGCGCTCACCAGCCTTTACTCCATTGAAGTATGCGGGCGTCCAGCGTCCTAATGACGCCCTTATGTTGGTAGCCTTCTTTGATCGAGGAGAAACCACCATTCACAGCCCACTCGCCAGCGACGATCCCCACGTGCAAATGATGAGCATAGGTGCCGGTGTGCGTTACAATATCAGCGGCTACCTCTCCACACGCTTTGATTACGGTTACCAACTCATTGGCACTAAAAATGCCCTCTTCCAACGCCTACCCAAAGAAGGCAACTCTAGCTACAGTGTTACAGTAAGTTGGCTATTCTAGGGTGCTTCTTTCTCCTTGAGCCATTGCATCCCGGATAAATCCAAGTTCTGGTAAAAAGACAACTACGACGAGATGTGGAATGCATACATTTTTCTCTTTGGCACTCGATGAGTTTCTAATTTTTCGCACGCAGTTACTCATCCCAGTGGTATCTTTTTGACCTACTGCACACCTTGTTGTAAGGTGCTAAAATGATAGTTCATTCAAACGCCACGCCTCCCACAAAGACGAAAGTCAACCTTCGCACTCCAGAAGTCATGGATCAAGTGCAGGCGGAGGTGGAGAGCCATTATCGCAGCCCGATTGTTGAATATTTGCGGTATAGCGGTGTGCCTCTTAAGGCAGCAGGGCTTACAGTGAAACTCGCTAAAGCATTTGGATTTTGTTATGGTGTTGAGCGCGCCATAGATTTAGCTTACGCTGCAGCCAAGGTCTTCAAAGATCGCCGCATCTTTCTGCTGGGAGAAATTATCCACAATCCTGAAGTCAACGATCAACTTGCCGCTATGGGCATACAAACCTTACGCGAAGAAGAAGGCGAATATAAGCTCAACCACCTTACCCCGGATGACGTCGTCATCATTCCTGCATTTGGAGCTGAGATCAAAGTCATGGATCGTCTAAAGACGATAGGTTGCCAGACTGTGGACACTACTTGCGGCGATGTCATGAGCGTCTGGAAACGAGTCCGCCAATACCGCGCAGAGCAAGTCACCTCCATCATCCACGGTAAAGCTTGGCACGAAGAGACTAAAGCCACAGCATCGCGAGCCGTTGGAGAAGATCGCAAAGGGCATTACCTTGTCGTTTATAATCTTGAGGAAACGGATTACGTTTGCGACTACATCCGCCATGGTGGAGACAAGCAGAAGTTTCTAGAAAAATTTAAAGGTGCGCATTCGCCCGGCTTTGATCCTGATCTGCATCTCCGCCGCGTCGGTGTCGCAAACCAAACCACGATGATGCGCGGCGAGACTGAAGAAGTCCAAAGACGTATTCGCCAAGCCATCGTTGACCGATACGGCGAAGCTGCTTTGCTAGAGCACTTCCGGGTATTCGATACAATTTGTGGCGCCACACAGGAACGACAAGACGCCCTCCGCGAAATGCTCGACACAGAGAAACTCGACCTTCTCATTGTTGTCGGGGGCTACAACAGCTCCAACACCTCGCACCTTGCAGAAATGGGCGAAGCCCAGCTTCCCACATATTTCATTAAAAACGCCGAAAAAATCCTTTCAGATAAAGAAATCCAACATTGGGATCTTCACCACAGCACAGAAAAAACAACACACGGCTGGCTTCCAGATGGCGATGTCATCATCGGCATCACCGCAGGCGCTTCCTGCCCCAATAATCTTATCGAAGAAACCATACAGCGACTCTTCTCTCTCCGCAACGTGGATGTGCAAACGCTTCTTCCACCGGAAGCATTACGACCAGCGCGTTGATCTATTCCAGATCGTGAACGTAGGCTCTCGATCCAGAGGGCCGCTGCAGAGCAGAATCTACAACCCATTCACCAGACTCACCCAAAGGATATTCATAGATTTCACCTTTGAAATTTCTCAACACAATTCGATCCGACGTCCGAGCCAAAATATAATCAGGATTTAAAGGAATTTTCCCTCCGCCCCCTGGCCCATCCACCACATATTGCGGAACGGCAAACCCTGTGGTGTAGCCCCGTATCGCATCCATGATTTCTAGACCCCGCTCGATCGGCACACGGAGATGCGCAGAACCGATGATTAAATCGCATTGATAGAGGTAGTAAGGCCTTACCCGAGCGCGCACGAGTTTTTGAAACAACACCTTTAACGTCTCCGCATCGTCGTTCACGCCCTTTAGCAACACCGCTTGATTACCCATCGGAATCCCAGCATCGGCGAGTCGCGCGAGCGCTTCATACACTTCTAACGTCAACTCACGAGGGTGATTGGAATGAATATTAATCCACAGGGGATGATAGCGTCGCAGCATTGCGCACAGTTTGGGCGTTATCCTTTGTGGCAAAAATATCGGCACACGAGTGCCGATCCGCACAATCTCAATGTGCTCGATCGATCGCAACGCTTGAATAATAGCCTCAAGCCGCTGATCAGATAAGAGCAGAGGATCCCCACCCGATAGCAACACATCTCTTACCTCCGTATGCTTTCGCAGATAAGCCAAAGCTAAGGCTAAATTCGTCTCCAGTCGTTGCTCTCCGACTCCACTCACAATGCGGCTTCTTGTGCAGTAGCGGCAGTAAGAAGCGCAGCGATCCGTCAAAAGCAAGAGCACACGATCGGGATAACGGTGCACCAAGCCAGGCGCAACCATGGTCTTATCTTCTCCGCAAGGATCGCGCATCTCTTCCGGAGCTTCATGCAACTCCTCCTCGCGAGGGATCACTTGTCTTCGGATCGGGTCATTAGGATTGTCGGGATCGATCAAATTAAAGAAATAGGGCGTCACAGCTACGGCCAATTTATGTTCAGCTAATTCAATGCCTCGTCTCTCCTCTGGAAGCAGATCCAGCCTTGCCTCAAAGTCCTCGAGCTTCGTCAGGCGATGACGTAGTTGCCAACTCCAATCATTCCAGTCAGAGGGTTTTTCCTCTTTCCACAGCCCTTGCCCTACTTTTACAAAAGAACGGTCACTTGATAATGTCTTCACAGGATTCCTCTAAGTTACATAAAACTTAAAAACCGCAACCTTAGGAATCTGAGTCTTGTAAAAAAGTTAATGCACCTTAAAACTTAATTTAGCTAAAATATCGCTATGACTTCTTCGAATACTAGCCAGGAAATAGAAACGCTTATTCCGCTAATCATGCGGCTTCAGAGGATATTCCTAATTGATCTCAATCGCCGCACCAACCAGGGAAACATCTCCATATCTCAATTCACGCTGCTCAGCATACTCAATCAATTCGGGCCTCAAAAAATGTCAACCCTCTCTCACTACATGCACCACACCTCGTCCGCCACGACGGGTCTTGTGGATCGCCTGATCAAGCTCGGCCTGGTCAAACGTCATCACGATGAAAAGGATCGTCGCCAGATTTGGATCAAGCTCACTTCCAAAGGCGAAAAAATGGTGGATGACATGCGAAAAGATCTCTACGCCAAAATCACTCGAATCAGCGAGCGACTCGGGAAGAAAGACACTCAAGCGTGGGTGCGAATCTACCAGACGATCCTCCATGAATTAGAACACGCAGCTCCTTCACCTCATGCTGCCTAGATTTACCTGGCTTCAGTTCCCTTTTCTCGCGGGCTTTTCCTCTCTCTGTCACGGTTTTTCCTTACGAGACGAGACGATTCCATTTCAGAACGTCAATAGCACGCTCCTCAGCCAGTCGCTCCCCCTCCTTGGGTTGCACACGACTTCTTGCATTGTGCAAGGTGAGCAAACACACGGCAATCAAGTAGCCATAGTCACGCCTTCTTCCCCAAGTCTGATCCCGCATGTGGATGCCCTGATCACGCGCGAAAAACAAATAGTTCTCGCCATACGCACGGCGGATTGCGCGCCGCTTTTTATTTATGATCCAAAGCTTCACGCCTGCGGTTTGGCTCATTCAGGGCGTCGAGGGACGGAGTTGAATATTCTACAAAAAACCGTTGATGCAATGCGCGCGGAATTTGGTTCTTATCCTTCTTCGCTTCACGTGGCTATTGGTCCTTGTATTCGGCCGCCTTTTTATGAGACAGATTTTGCTGCCACTATTCGCAAGCAAGCTCGGGAAGCAGGCATCCATCATCTGTATGACTGTGGGCTAAATACTGCTGAAGATCTAAGCCTCTTTTATTCTTACCGCATGGAACGCGGAAATACAGCGCGGCATTATTCCGTGATTGCTCTGATCTAAATTCCGCACTTCGATGAGTCCGTGTGTTGTATCATTTGCCAGCTTATCGCCGTCACGCCGCTTTCTAAGCCCAGACGATTACACAGATTTTCCATTTCAGAGTCAGCACGCTCATCTGAGACTAACTCTGCTTTGAGAGCGACATGACCCGTTTGAGGGCTTTCAGCGCTTTCGAGTTGCTGTAGACGAAGTAAGGAAGGCTGAAGATATTGCACCAGGAGCTGTCTGAGATGTTGTTGTTTTCTCTCGCGGCAAGAGAGGGTCAACATATAACGGATTTCACCCTCTTTGCCGGAATTTGGGAGTTGGTTGATGAATTTCACTACAGGCCTCAATCCTAAATTAATAAAGAGAACAGCCACAGTGCTTAGGAAGGCTTCTATGATTAAGCCGGCTCCCGCTAAGACTCCGACTGCAGCCGCACACCACAGAGTGCCTGCTGTATTCAATCCTCTTACGTTGAATCCGCTTCTCATAATGCAACCAGCGCCAAGGAATCCAACCCCGGTAACGATTTGCGCTGCGACGCGGTTTGTTGAAGCCAGCTCGGCATTTGCATCCAAAGTGGAAAATATCGCAGCGCCGACGGTGACCAGTGTGCATGTCCTCAGCCCGGCGTGGCGCTGTCGCCACTGGCGTTCAAGCCCAATCAGGATTCCGCAGACTAAAGCAACACAGATTTGCAAAATAAAATTTAGGTCGGCCATAACCTGTGATCATTTATAGCCACTCATTAAACTTGCGGATGTAAACCTTCTTTAGGAATTGCGTAAGCAAGCAGTAACAGGTCAGAACGGTGATTAAAAATGGCCAATAGGTCGGAGGTAAGTGCACCATGCCCACGCTTTCGCCAAGAGGTGAGAAAGGAATGAAGCAACCAATGATCATAATTGTCCCTGTGAGGATTAATACTGGCGTTGCCGCGCGGCTTTGGATGAAGGGAACTTTCTCCGTACGAATCATGTGCACAATCAAGGTTTGTGTCAGAAGACCAACGACGAACCATCCGGTCTGGAACAAGGCAGCTTCCTCCACCGTATCGGCACCGAAAATGTGCCACATAGCTAGATAGGTGGTAATGTCGAAAATGGAGCTAATTGGGCCAATGCAGATCATAAATCGCCCCAAACCTGCAGAGGACCATTTGCGGGGCTTTTTCAGCCAGTCCTCATCCATCCGATCCCATGGGATGCTGATTTGAGATATGTCGTATAGCAAGTTTTGAATCAGGAGATGGATCGGCAGCATCGGTAGAAAGGGAAGGAATGCACTTGCCACGAGCACGCTGAACACATTTCCAAAATTAGATGAGGCTGTCATTTTTATGTATTTCACAATGTTGCCAAAAGTGCGACGCCCCTCGACTACGCCTTTCTCTAAGACAAGCAACGACTTTTCGAGGAGGATTATATCTGCAGCTTCCTTTGCTAAATCAACGCCGCTGTCCACAGAAATACCGACGTCTGCCTCTCGAAGAGCCAATGCATCGTTGATTCCGTCGCCCATGAAGCCGACGGTGTGCTGGTTAGCTTTCAAAGCTTTTACAACACGAGCTTTTTGCAGAGGATTGAGCTTTGCGAAAATGGTCGTCTTTTCGACTTCTTTCTGGAGTTGCTCATCAGACAAATGGTCAATCTGGCGTCCCAACAAGATGCCGGTTATTTCCAAGCCCACATCTCTGCAGACTTTTTTTGCGACGAGTGGATTGTCACCTGTGAGAATTTTAACTTTGACGTTATGCTCTCTGAGTAAGGCCAAGGCCTCTGCTGTGGTCTCTTTTGGGGGATCGAGCAACGCCACTAGTCCGCAAAAGATCAAATCATTCTCGTCATCGACTGTGTATTGACCCTGTTCTTTATTAGAGCTTTTATAGGCGACGGCGATCAGCCTTAATCCATCTTCATTTTCTCGATCCCTTAGATGAAGGATTTTTTCTCTCCAAGAAGAAGTAAGAGGGTGAATCTCTTCGCCGATCTGAATGTAAGCGCATACCGACAAGGTTTCTTCGACGGCTCCCTTGCAGATCAACAAATTTGGGCCAGGGGTGTTGGGCTTCAAGACCACAGACATTCGGCGGCGTTCAAAATCAAAAGGCAGTTCATCAATACGTTTATAAGACCGCGCAATTTCTCGGATACCGTGCTCCTCGTGAGCATGATCGATAATTGCCCGATCTATCAGGTTTTTTAGCCCGGTCTGAAAAAGGCTGTTCAGATATGCTTTTTCGAGAACGGCATGCGAGTCGTTGCTCTCGACATCGAGATGTTTAATCAACACCACTCGGTCTTGCGTTATGGTCCCCGTCTTATCTGTGCAGAGCACATCCATGGCACCGAGGTTCTGGATAGAATTCATATTCTTGACCACCACCTTCTGTTTTGCCATAGCGACGGCTCCGCGAGCGAGATTGGCATTGACGATCATGGGTAGCATCTCGGGGGTCAGGCCAACGGCAATCGCTACCGCGAAGAAAAACGCGTCTACCCAATCCCCTTTGGTGAAACCATTGATCAACAAAACCAAGGGGACCATTGTCAGCATAAATCGGATTAATACCCAAGTCACCTTGTTTACCCCGATATCGAAAGACGTAGGCGGCCGTGCCTCGGTCAACTTGGATCCCAGCTTGCCCATTTGGGTGTTGGCTCCAGTCTCTAAAACAACAGCCTTTGCGCTTCCACTGACAACACTACTGCCGAGGAAGCAAAGCTCTGGCCGATCAAGCAAGCTGGCTCCATGAGACTGATTAGCACTGCTCTGTGTGGACGGGAATTTCTCGACTGGCATCGCTTCACCCGTCAAAGCAGATTGGCTCACAAATAAGTCTCGCGACTCAAGGATCCGCACATCCGCAGGGATCATATCTCCTGAGCTCAGGCGGACGATGTCACCTGGCACGAGTTCTTCTATGAAAATTTCTGAATATCGGTTGTCGAGCATGTCCGGACAGCGATCAGGATTTGAGCCTGTCCGCAACACAGAACATTTGTTTCGCACCAGTCTTCGTAAGCTCTCTGCTTTGACTATCGATCGAAATTCTTGAATAAAACGCAGCAACGTCGCCACGGTGACCATGACCGACATCACGATCACCGCTTTCATGTCCTCTGTGAGGTAGGAAATAACAGCCAAAAAGACCAATACGTAGTTAAATGGATTATTGAAGGCTCGCCACAGCACTCGATACCAGCGGACCGGATCTTGTGATACTGCGATGTTGGGACCGTATTTTTTTAAACGAGCCGCAGCCTCTTCCCAAGTCAGAGGAGAGACCTCACCGCTTGGACTTTGCGAAATCAATTCAGTATTCTTCATAGGCGCAATTTTTGATCAACGCCTACCACGACAACGCAGATTCTGTCACGTATCTCAGTCTGAAGATTTCTTAAGGTTAACCGCTGGCAGGCAGCGTAATCTTAAAGCTAGCCCCTCGCCCCAGCACACTCGTCACGCTTATATTCCCTCCAAGACGCTCTACTGCTGCCTTAGCTATGCTCAGCCCCAGCCCAAATCCGCTGCCTTTCTCATAAGAACGCGATCGATTTGCTCGATAAAAACGACGAAAGATTTTATCGATATGCTCAGGCTCAATCCCCCTTCCTTCGTCCGATATTTCGAGGATGATTTGATTGTCGAGTTTTTCTACGCGGAACGTTATTGTTCCCTGCGGTGGGTTATGCTCAATAGCATTGTGGAGGAGATTGACAACAGCGTGTCCCAGCATCTCCACGTCGGTCACCAAAAATAGATCCTGTGGACATTGAATGTCGAAGCTTAGATTTTTTTCTTCAGCCAGGACCGATATAGCATCTTTCCAGGCGAAACAATGCAGGCGCAGGTTGATCCGTCTCAAACGAAGGGGAATCTCATCGCTCTCCACACGCGCTAGTCGGAGCAGCCGCTCGACTAGCGCGTTCATTCTTTGGCATTCTTCGAGTATGCTCTCGATAGCTTCTCGTAGCTCTTCAGGCTTGGCTTGAGAGTTTCTCAAGGCGACTTCACCCACGGTTCTTATCGCAGTGAGAGGAGTCCGCAATTCATGCGACGCATCTGAGGTGAAATGCCGTAATTCAGCTAAAAGACTATCATGCTTTTGCATCTCGCTCCGCAATAAGTTCGCCAGCCCTTCAAGCTCTGCAGGAAGCGCAAGATTGGGGTTCTGTTTAAATCGGATCCCTAATTGACTGATAAATCCAAGGCTCCAGCCGGCGATTAACCATCCCCCGACAAAAAAAATCACCAACGCAAAAATAAATGCCTCGACAATTTTTCCCTTCGCCAAAAATTCAACCCCGTGCGTGCGCGCCAATAAAGCTGCTAGAAAAACTAAAACACCAGCCCCAAGAACCCCGAAAGCCATTCCTAAGCGCCACTGCAAAGACAGACGTCCCCACCATTGTCGAATTTTTTTCATGGAGCAGTTTCTCGGAACACATAACCGACCCCACGTATCGTGTGAAGAAGCGGCGCATGCCCAGCTTCATGAAGCTTCTTTCTTAAGTGGGCGATGTGCACGTCTATGATATTGTCTATCGGCGTGTAGCGGTTTGGCTCAGACCATAGATCGTGAGCAAGCTGTTCGCGACTGACTACCTCTCCGTAATGGCTCATGAAGTAAGCTAGCAGATCAAATTCCTTTGGGGTTAACTCCAAAGCTTTGTCCTCGCGATAAGCTTTGCGAGTCACAAAATTCACCGTTACCCCGTGGATGGTCAGTGAGGAAGAAAGGCTCGGCTTACGCCGTAGCAGCGCCCGGGTGCGCGCTAAAAGCTCAGCAAAAGCAAAGGGTTTGACGAGATAATCATCTGCGCCTGTATCCAATCCCTGCACCCGATGCTCGACGCTGTCTCGAGCTGTCAGCACGATCACGGGTGTGAGGATTTTTTGTCTGCGCAGAGCACGGAGAATCTGCATGCCGTCCTGTCCCGGCAACATCCAATCCAAAATAATCAAATCCCAGGCCTCAGAAAATAAGTGGTCTTGTGCTTCATCTCCTCGTTGAACCCACACGGCAGAAAAGCCCTCCAAATTAAAAGCTTTTCGCAGCGATTGGCCTGTCTTAGGGTCATCTTCAATGATGATCAGTTTGGGCGAAAATTTAGACATGCTTTTCGGAGATTAACCTAGCACAGCAATCGGTATGCAGAATTCGACACTCTACTGAATACAGCTTTTAGCTAGCCATCGGCGAGTGGACACATAATAAGCCTTTTATGATAAACAGCCAGCCTTCTGAGTCGAGAGTCGGTCTATTGCGGCGGTTGTATGACTGGACGATTCATTGGGCGAATACACCGCAAGCGATTCCGGCGCTTTTTGTGATTGCATTTATAGAGTCGTCGTTTTTTCCGATACCGCCGGACGTTTTGTTGCTGGCGATCTGTTTTGCTTCGCCGAAGAAGTGGCTGCGAAATGCGCTCGTCTGCACGGTAGGTTCGTGTCTGGGCGGGCTCTTCGGCTGGTGGATTGGGTGGGGCTTGTATGAAGTGGTAGGCAAGCCAATCGTGGCTTTTTATCGGGGAGAAGAGGTGATGCAGCGGGTGAGCGAGCTTTATGCCGAGCACGGCGCATGGGCGATTTTGATCGCAGCGATCACGCCGATTCCTTATAAAGTTTTCACGATTGCGTCGGGGGTGTTTGGCTATAGTCCTTGGTTGCTTTTTGTTTTTTCCTTGATGGGTCGCGGATTTCGATTTTTTGCTGTGGCGCTTTTGATTCGATTTTTTGGAGAACGCATTCGCGCCTTTTTGGAGAAGAATTTCGAGTGGGCTTCGATTGTCTTTGTGGCGCTCGGAATTTTGGGTTTTGTAGCGATAAAGTTTTTGCGGTAGGAGCGTGGTATGAGTAAGCAGTCTATCTCTCGGCATGTGGAGAAACATCGTACGCATCGCACGGGGTGGATACGGGCGGCGGTGCTAGGGGCGAATGATGGGATTGTCTCGATAGCGAGTTTGGTTTTGGGGGTCGGCTCAGCGGATGTGACGATTCAGGCCGTGCAAATTGCTGGAATCGCGGGCACTGTGGCTGGTGCGATCTCGATGGCGGCTGGAGAATATGTCTCGGTGAGTTCTCAAGCGGATACGGAGCGGGCGGATTTGGTTATTGAAAGTCGAGAGTTGGAGATTCATCAAGAGGCCGAGACGGAGGAGCTTGCTCAGATCTATGTGGGGCGTGGATTGGAGCCTGAATTAGCGAGAGAAGTGGCGCGGCAACTTATGGCGCATGATGCACTGGGGACGCACGCGCGGGAGGAGATTGGGATTACGGATGCTTTGAGCGCGCGGCCGATGCAGGCGGCGATGGCTTCTGGATTGGCGTTTGCAGCGGGTGCCGCAGTGCCATTGATTTCGCTTTGGTTTGTGCCGGAGCAACAGTTGGTTGTGGGCACAGGTGGGGTGTCGTTATTTTCCTTGGCGTGTCTGGGCGGCTTGGGAGCGCGTGCAGGAGGTGCGCCGATTCTTCGTGGGATCTTGCGGGCGGTGGTTTGGGGGGCTTTTGCTATGGCGGCGACGGCGGCGGTGGGGCATTGGTTGGGCGTTAAGGGTGTCGGTTTGTGATGCGATGTCGAGTGTGGGAATTGTGGGAATTAGAAGGCTGGCTGTAAAAAGTTAATTTCTGCGATGAAGTCTGGATGTAAGCTGAAGTCGGAGTTCAAGCGATGAATATGAACGTAGTGTGGTGTGTGGCGTTGTTAGGGGTGTCGAATGTGTTTATGACGTTTGCTTGGTATGCGCATTTGCGGGATTTGGGCACGAAACCATTGTGGGTGGCGATTGTGGTGAGCTGGGGTGTGGCGTTTTTTGAGTATTGCTTTCAGGTGCCTGCGAATCGGATCGGTTATCAAGCGCTTTCGTTAGCGCAGCTTAAAATTTTGCAGGAGGTGATTACGCTGGGTGTGTTTGTGCCGTTTGCGGTTTACTATATGAAGGCGACGGTGAGTTGGAACTATTTCTGGGCGGCGCTCTGCATGGTGGGCGCGGTTTATTTTATTTTCCGAGAGGGGCTGGGAAATTAGGCGGAGAGGGGTTTCTTTTCTGAGGCGCAACCGCAGCTTGGCGAGGCTTGGTTCCAGGGCATGCGGGCGAGGAGGAGTGCCATGCCGCACCAGTCGGTGACTCCTGCGAAGATGAGGCCAGCTCCGACGAAGGCTGCGAGGTAGGCAAAGGCGGGATGAACGGTGAGGGATAAGATGGCGCCGAGGAGGACGAGGGTGCCGGCGGCGATGCGGACTTGGCGTTCGATAGAGAGAGTTTTTTTGCCGCGATTGAGGGGGAGGGAGATGGCTTCGCAGGCTTTGATGCCGCCTTCGAGGATAATCGTCTGGGAGATGCCTGCGGATTGTAGTTTTTCTGCGGCTTGGCGGGCGCGGTTGCCGGATCCGCAGATTAGGACGCAGGGGGAGTCTTGGCGGATGAGGGAGCGGATTTTTTC
>JANWVL010000093.1 GCA_025056655.1 Candidatus Methylacidiphilales bacterium | reverse complement strand
TTCGACATCTGCCTCTGATATTTTCGCGCCATCCCAGAGACAAGCGTGAACACTTTTATCTAAAATCAACACATCTCCACGCCTTGCGATACCAGTGATAGCTCCCATGCAAGCTAAATAGCCTGCTGATAAGACATGCGTTGACTCCACGCCTAAAAACGAAGCCAGTTCCTCTTCAAGTTCTCGGTGATATTGGCGACTTCCATTTGCAAGACGTGATCCGCACGAGCTTGCTCCCCATCGCTCTGCAGCTTCCTGTGCCGCCCGCACGACACGTGGATGCATGCTTAGCCCCAGATACTCGTTGCTGCTCATCATCAGCATCCTGCGGCCTTGGCAGTAGACATATGGCGGCTCTTGACGTTCCACTGTGTGATAATACGGTGAAAATTTAAGCCGCAGGCGAGTAGCCGAGTCGCTCTTTATCCGATCAAGGATTGGATTGGATGCAGTATGCAAAATGCGCAACATGAAACTCCCTGTTTATATGCGTTTTCCGCAAAATATCAGCACAAAAATCATAGCTACCGATCCTCGCCAATGGATTCTTCACGAGAATGAATATTTCATGGTCGTTAATAAACCGGCAGGAATACTCGTTCATCCCACCCCGCGGGTTCAGACGGCGACCTTGATCCAGCTTTTGCAACCTTATTATCCTAACCATGACCTCGGACTAGTCCATCGTCTCGATCGAGAGACTTCAGGTCTCCTCCTCATCGGCAAAAATAAAGTCACCACAGGGGCACTCGGCAAAAAAATGGAAGCACGCAAAATACAAAAAAAATACGTAGCCATCGTGCACGGTGTGCCCGATTGGGATGAGCAGGTGATTGACGCTCCGATCGGCTTCCAAGGCCTAAGTGAAACCAACCGCATCTATCTGCGCCAAGCCATCAAACCCAATGGATCCGAAGCCATCACACATCTTAGAGTCCTGCAAAGAGGTGAACGTCACAGTGTCATCGAAGCCGTGCCCATCACCGGAAGATTGCATCAGATACGCGTGCATCTTGCCTCCGTGGGACTACCTATCGTAGGCGATAAAATCTACGGTCGAGAGCCAGATGCCTTTCTAGATTTCATCGAAAAGGGCTGGACAGCCGCATTGGCTGAAAAGCTGTATCTGCCGCGCCATGCTCTTCATGCCTATGCTTTGGCTCTGAACTGGCAAAACGAAAACCGCTATTTCCATGCTGACTGGAGTGAAGATCTTGTCGAATTTTGGACGTCACATGAGCCCAACGTAACAATTCAGCCGTTAATTCAAGCGGAAGCCCGATAATGTTACTTACTGTCCCCTCTACACGCTCGATCAGCCAATCAGCGTGCTCTTGTAAGGCATAACCGCCAGCTTTATCCAGCGTGTGGACATGGTCGAGATACCTTTCGATTGCAGTGTCTGAAATCGCTTTGAACGTTACGGCGCTTCGATCTACCGCCCACCGAATCCATCCAGAAGGTGAAGCCACGGCCACTGCCGTCACGACTTCGTGTGTGCGGCCGCGAAGCTCTTGGAGGAACTGGAAAGCCATCTTTCTATGCGCAGGTTTTCCGTAGATACGGTGTTCGCAAGCTACGACAGTATCCGCTGCAAGCACGATCTCTCCGTGATGACGCTTCAATGCTGCATGAAGTTTTCTCAAAGCATTGCCACGAGCGACTTCGGTTGCTGTAAATTGGTGCTCACGCGCCTCCACCTCTGCGACATGCGTTGGCACCGTGATCACCTCTAGCCCGAGATAGAGCAGCAGATCTCTGCGACGGGGCGATGCCGAGGCGAGATAGATTTTCACGACACTCACTCTAATGATCTTGAGGCGACTACCAAGATTTTATCGCCTCCTCTTGATTGATTGCAAAAATGCGTTTTTTTAACATAGCCACTTGCGTTGGTGTGCTATTTGCTTTTATGTTTCCAGGCCATGTTGAACTACGAAATCATACGTCGCACTCGTCATTTTCGAGGTCTTTACGATCCAAGCCATGAGCACGACACGTGTGGGATGGGATTTGTTGTAAATATCAATGGAGAGCGGTCCTACGACGTGCTCAAACGGGCGCTCTCCTGTGTATCGAGTCTTACTCATCGGGGAGCGCTCGATGCGGATGCCAAGACGGGTGATGGCGCTGGCGTGCAGACGCAGATACCGTATGAGCTTTTCCTCCCTGAAATTGAAAAGATGGGACACAAAGTCTATCGGGAAAAGGATTTAGGTGTGGGCATGCTCTTCTTGCCACGTGAAGATGAATATGCTCAGGCACGCTGCCGAAAAGTCATCACAGATACGCTTCGTGAATATGGGCTAGTTGTTTTTGGTTTTCGCAAGGTGCCTATCAACACCAAAGTGCTTGGAGATAAGGCGCTCTTGACTTGTCCTCAGATCGAACAAGTTATGATCGGAAGGCCTGAAGACAGCGCGTTGAGCGATGAAGATTATGAGCGGACCCTTTATCTTGCCCGTTGCCAGATTGAATCCATCCTTGAGAAAGACGGTATCCACAATTTTTATGCCTGCTCTTTCTCATCTCGTACGATTGTTTACAAAGGGCTGCTCGTCTCGCCACAGCTTTCTAAGTTTTACAAAGACTTGACGAGCCCCTTATACAAGACAGCGTTGGCTTGTTTCCATCAACGTTATAGCACCAACACCTTTCCGACCTGGCCCCTTGCGCATCCTTTCCGAATGATTGCTCACAATGGTGAGATCAACACGATCAAGGGCAATCGCATTTGGGTTGCAGCTCGGGAACCCCTTTTTCAATGGCCGTTTTGGGGCGATCGCGTCAAATATCTTCGGCCTGTGATTCAACCCGGCGGGAGTGACTCTTGCAGTCTAGATAACACGATCGAACTTCTCGCGATGTCTGGCCGCGGTCTGCTTCACAGCATGTTGATGCTCATTCCGAGTGCATGGAAAGCCGAGCCTAATCTTTCTGAGGCTGAGAGAGCGTTTTATCAATATCACGCTTGTCTCAATGAGCCGTGGGATGGACCGGCGGCTGTTGTCTTCACCGATGGGCGCTATGTGGGGGCATGTCTTGATCGCAACGGTCTCCGTCCTGCACGCTACAAGATCACATCTGATGGCCTGTTTATTTTAGGATCTGAAGCGGGGCTTGGACTGAGCGCTCTTGAGGAAAGGAATATTGTTGAAAAAGGGCGTCTTGCGCCCGGTGAAATCATCGCGGTCGATACCCTGGAGCGTAAGATTCTTCACAAGCAAGAAATTAAAAAACTCTTTGCTGAGGCTCGTCCTTATGCCGTATGGCTGAAGGAACAGCTTCGCACCTTGACTCCGCAAGATGAGCTTCCGCAGGCACGACCTGTCGATCAGTTGTTAAAGGACCAACTTGTCTTCGGATATGATGAGGAGGAGATAAAGACGATTCTCAAGCCTATGGTCGAGACGGGTGAGGAGGCGGTTGGTTCCATGGGAGATGATACACCGTTGGCTGTTCTTTCTTATCGGCCGCGGCCGCTTTACCACTATTTCAAGCAGCAGTTTGCTCAAGTGACCAATCCGCCGATTGACCCGATTCGCGAAAAACTGGTCATGGGTGTAGATATGCTTCTTGGGGCGCGTAAAAACTGGCTTGTAGAGACTCCTGAACATGCGCATCTCATTCACGTTCAGCATCCGATTTTGACGGTCGGAGAGTTGGAGGCGCTTAAAAGTTTTCCAGATTTCAAGCTGCGAACTTTTTCCGTATTGTTTCGGGCTTCGGAAGCGGAGCGGGGATTGGTTGAGGCGCTGGAGCGGGTCTGCAAAGAAGCGGAGTCGGCGGTGGATGAGGGTGTTGAAATAATAATTTTGAGCGATCGCGGCACATCCTCGGAAATGGCGCCGATACCGATGCTGCTAGCAGTGGCAGCTGTGCATCATCATCTGATCAGGCGCGAGAAGAGGATGCTTGCCTCAATCGTGGCGGAGGCGGGCGACGCGCGGGACGTGCATCAGCTGGCTTGCTTGATCGGATATGGGGCTGCGGCGATTTGTCCTTATGTGTTGTGGGAGACTTATGCGCAGCTTTTTAGTGAAGGGCAACTCAAAGCGGCTTCGACAGAGGAAGTGGTGAGAAAGTATCGTGCTGCAGCTGAGAAGGGGTTGTTGAAAATCATGTCGAAGATGGGGATTTCCCTTCTTTCGAGTTATCATGGAGCGCAGTTATTCGATGCTCTGGGCGTTCATGAAAGTGTGATAGAGGCATATTTTACTGGCACTTCGACGACGATAGGGGGGGTTACGTTAAAGGAAATTGCGCGGGATGTGCTGATGCGGCATAGTGAAGCATACGGGGAGCATCCCAAGCTTGCGGATGCGGGATTTTATAGGTATCGGAGGGATGGGGAGCGGCATGCGATTACGCCTGCAGTTATTCAAAATCTGCACACTTATGTCGGGATCAAGGGGGTGGATAAAGCTGGAAGGATTGAGGATTATCGGCGTTATGTGCAGTCGGTTCTTGAAAATGCTCCTTTATCGATAAGGGATTGTCTGGAATTCAAGCCTCTTGGAGCACCGATTCCGATTGAAGAGGTTGAGCCTGCAGAGGAGATCATGCGGCGGTTTACGACGGCCGGTATGTCGCTTGGGGCGCTTTCTCCGGAGGCGCATGAGACGCTGGCGATCGCGATGAATCGAATCGGGGGGAAATCGAATTCTGGTGAGGGAGGCGAGGATCGTGCGCGTTTTGGGGTG
This sequence comes from Candidatus Methylacidiphilales bacterium, assembly GCA_025056655.1. Classification (NCBI taxonomy): domain Bacteria; kingdom Pseudomonadati; phylum Verrucomicrobiota; class Methylacidiphilae; order Methylacidiphilales; species Methylacidiphilales bacterium. Next base: position 15,607 of record JANWVL010000093.1, on the reverse strand, counting down.
ATGGAAAACGGGGATTCGAAGAATAGCCGCATTAAGCAAGTGGCATCGGGGCGTTTTGGCGTCTCAGCCGAGTATCTGGCCAGCGCGGCAGAGATTGAGATTAAGATGGCGCAGGGTTCGAAGCCGGGTGAGGGGGGACAGTTGCCTGGCCATAAGGTTAATGCTTTGATTGCGAGGCTGAGAAACAGTGTGCCGGGAGTGATGTTGATCTCTCCTCCTCCGCATCATGATATTTACTCGATCGAGGATCTGGCGCAGTTGATTTATGATCTGAAGCAAGTGAATCCCCGAGCTAAGATCTGTGTGAAATTGGTCGCAGAAACTGGTGTGGGGACAATTGCTGCTGGGGTGGCTAAAGCGCATGCTGATATTATATTGATCAGCGGCGATTCTGGGGGCACGGGGGCTTCGCCGCTTTCTTCGATCAAATTTGCGGGGATGCCTTGGGAAATCGGGATTGCCGAGGCGCAGCAGGTCTTGTTGCTGAATGGGCTTCGTAGCCGCGTCACGCTTCGCACTGATGGGGGGATGAAGACGGGCCGGGATATTCTTGTGGCGGCGATGCTGGGGGCGGAGGAATATAACTTTGGGACGATTGCGTTGATCGCTGCGGGTTGTGTATATGTGCGGCAATGCCATCTGAATACTTGCCCGGTGGGAGTGGCTACGCAGGATGAACGTCTGCGCGCTAAATTTAGAGGTTCACCGGAAAACATTATTCATTTCTTTAATGGGATTACGCAGGAGATTCGAGAGATTATGGCGTCCCTGGGTATTCGGACGATGAATGAGATTATTGGCCGTGCAGATCTTTTGCGGCCGCGATTGATTCCGGATCATCCTAAGATTCAAAATTTGGATTTTTCGAGGTTGCTAGCTGTTCCGGAGCTAGATGAGGGCACGCCGCGATATCACACTTGGGAGCAGAACGAGCGCTTGGAGGATAGGCCGTTGGATGAGGTGCTGATTCAGGATGCTAAGGAGGCTATAAGGACGAAGCGGCCGACGCGGTTGAAGTATAAGGTGTCTAACGTTAATCGCTCGATAGGCACGCAGCTTTCAGGTGATATTGCATTTACGTATGGGGATGCGGGGTTGCCTGATGGGACGTTGGATATTCGGCTTTCGGGAAGTGCTGGGCAGAGTCTGGGGGCTTTCCTTGTCCGTGGAGTGAAAATTACATTGACGGGCGAGGCAAATGATTACGTGGGGAAGGGAATGTCTGGCGGGACGATTGTTGTTGTGCCGCCGCCGGGAGCAAAGTTTTTTCCTAACCAAAATATTATTGTGGGGAATACTTGTCTTTATGGTGCGACGGGGGGGGAGTTGTTTGCTTTGGGAGGGGCAGGGGAACGGTTTGCGGTGCGGAATAGTGGGGCGACGGCAATTGTCGAGGGTGTGGGGGATCATGGGTGCGAGTATATGACTGGGGGGACAGTTGTGGTTTTGGGTCCGACTGGCAAGAATTTTGCAGCGGGTATGTCGGGTGGAATTGCTTACGTGTATGATGAGGAGGATGCTTTTCCGAAAAGGGTGAATCTCGGGATGGTGAGTATTGAGCGGTTGACGGATCCTCAGGAAGTGGAGCGGCTTCGGTTGCTGATTCAGAAATATCAGGTTGCGACGGATAGTGCGAAGGCACATCGGCTTTTGGCTGCTTGGGGAAATACTGTGGAAAAATTCTGGAAGGTTGTTCCTCATCCTCCTCAGGTCGTTGTGGAGGCGGGTGTGAGTAGGAGTTGATGTTATGCGTGCGTCGTTGACTTCACAGCTTGCGATTTTTTTGAGTAACAATCCGGGAACGCTTGCGGCGATTTGTGATGTGTTGGCGAAGCATGATATTAATATTCTTGCGATTGCAACGAGTGATGCTGTGGATTATGCGGTGGATCGGCTTGTGGTGGACAAGCCGAAGACGGCGTTGCGTTTGTTTGAGGAGCGAGGGGCTTTGGTGATTGAGACGCCTGTGTTGCTAGTGGAGGGGATCAATAGGCCGGGTAGTCTTTCGCGCTTGGCGCATGCGTTATCGGATGCTGGGGTGAATATTGAGTATCTTTATTGTGCAACTCCTGCGAATGAGTTGCATGGGGCGTTGATTTTGAAGGCGTCGGATGCGGGGTTGGCGTTGAAGGTGATCAATCAGCTTCCGGATTGATGGGGGTTGGGGGCTGTGGCTTGTTGTTGGAGACGTCGGAGGTGGATTCCTACTGTGATGATTAGGAGGAGGATGATAGTTGCGTAGGTGGAGGGTTCTGGAATTGGGACGAGCTCCCATGCGCTGCCGAATGGGATGAAGGTGGCTCCCATGAGGCCTTGGGATGACCAGAAGACGTTGGCTAGGAAGTCTGTGGGGACGTTGCTGATGTTGTTGAAGATGATTTTGTCGTTGGCGCCTGCTGATGTGAGGGGGCCGGCAGTGGAGTTGGTGATGGTGAGGACGGGGTTGTATGTGTTGCCGTTGTTTATGCCGTTGTAGAAGTTGAAGTCGTTAAAGACCCATCCGCCGTTGTTTCCGGTTGTCGTGGTGAGTTGGATGGTGGAGTTGTCGTCGAGGGTTAGAAATCCTACGGTCTCGGGGAGGTTGTCTTGGTTGATCAAAGTGCCTCCGGCGAGGATCATGTTGGCTGTGTCGGGGATGCGGTCGGTGGCGATGCTTGAGGCTGTGATGAGGAGGGTGCCGCCGGGGTTGAGGGTGACGGCACCTGCGGAGGTGAGTTGGCCTCCGACGTCAAGCTTGAGGGTGCCGGTGTTGTTTACGGTGACTGCGGCTGTGTCGGAGGTGTCGAGGAGGGTGAGGGTGCCGCCATCGATTTGGGTTGCGCCGGTGTAGGTTTGGGGTGTGGCGAGGGTGAGGGTGCCGGTGCCTTGTTTGATGAGGCCTCCTGTGCCGGTGATATTGCCGCTGTAGGTGGTGGAGGCATTGTTTCCGCCGATGGCAGGTGACCAGCCGTTGTTGTTGATGGTGCCTCCTGTGCCAGCTAATGAGCCGATGAGTAGGTTGTCGTTTATGTTTACCGTGCCGTTGTTGACGACGAGGCTGGTGTTGACTGAGGTGGAGTTGGTGTTGAGGTTGACGGTGCCACCGTTGACGTTGAGGGTGAAGGTGGAGGTGTTGTTGCCGGAGAGGGTGAGGGCGTTGGAGCCGATTTTGTTGATTGTGCCGGTGCCGAGGATGTTGGATGCGATGGTGACGTTGCTGAGGCCTGAGATGGTGGCGTTGTAACCGTTTAGATTAAATCCTACGGATGAATTGAAGTTGATGTTGCCTGAGCTTGCGTTGATGTTGCCGTTTCCGGCTAGGACGAGGTGGGCATTGATGTTTTGGGTGTTTCCGGAGGAGTTGGTTATGAGGTTGCCACCGATGCCGTGAATGGTGAGGGTGTTGGCTGCTGAGCTGGAGGTGATGGTGTAGGGGCCGGCGCCGGTGATGAAGTTGAGTTGACCGACGTTAGATGGGGCATTGACGACTGGATTGTGGGTTACGGGGGTGTTGAAGCGGGCTTCGTCGGCTGCGCCAGGAATGCCGGCGGACCAGTTGCCTGCGGAGTTCCAGTTGGTGTTTGTGGGGTTCCATGTGGTGACTATTGATAGGGCGGATTGGACTAGGGCTACAAGGATTAAGGCGGGGAAGTAGCTGTTGATTTGGGATTCTTTCATGATGAGAGTAAGGTAGATGTTGGGATTTATTTTGTCAATATAAAAAACTGTGTCGAGTGAATAAAAAGAATTTTTTTCTGGTATGGGGCTTTGTGATTGGTGAATTTTTTGGGGTTGATTTTTGGTTCTGTGTGTTATCATCTTGGTTTTTTACTTAGGAACAGGATTATGTTTAGGATTGCTGTGTGGGTCAGGGTGGTTGGGGTGTGTGTGGTGTTGGGGGAGGGAGTGTTGATGGGGGTTGAGGGGGATGCTGCGAGGGAGTGGATTGGGGCAAGGAGGGGTTTTGAGGATGGTTTGTTGGGGGTGGCTAGGATGAGGCTTGAGAATTTTATCAGGAAGTATGGGCGGGTGCGGGAGGCGATGGAGGCAAGGGTGATGTTGGCTAAGATTTATTACGATGAGGGGCTTTATGAGGAGGTGGAGAGGCTTGTTGGCTCAGCGAAGGAGTGGGGAGGGGAGGGGAGAACGGAGTTGGATTATGTGTTGGGGGAGAATGCGTTGGCAAGGGGACGATGGGTTGAGGCGGAGCAGGTGTTTCGTAGGGTGTTGGGTGGGATGCCTAGTGCGGAGTTGACGCAGCGGGCGCAGTTGGGTTTGGCTTGGGCGTTGCTTAAGCAGGGTAAGAGGGGGGATGGTATGAGTTTGTTGAGTAATGTAGCGATTAACTATGCGGGCACGGATGTGGGCCAGGAGGCGAGGATGATTCGGGTGCGGTTGTTAATCGCTGATGGGAAATATGAGGAGGCGAAGGCGGAGTTGCGGGCGTTTTTGCAGGAAAGTAAAGGGAGTAGGTGGGAATACGAGGCTTGGGTTTGGCTTGGTGAGTTGCAGATGTTGGAGGCTGGGTATGCGGATGCGATAACGTCGTTTTTGAGGGGGACTGAGATAGGGCGTGCGCATCCGCGGTGGGTTGTGGCGCAAGGGTTGACGCAGTTGGGACGAGCTTATCAGGCGACGAATCTTCCGCAGAAGGCGTTGGAGGCTTATGAAAAGGCATTTTACGCAGCGGAGCAGGAGGAACAGAAGGTGCGTGCTTTGCGGGCTTGGTTGTCCACGGCTAAGGAGTTGAAGGTTTTGGACGGGGTGTTGAAAGGTCTGATGGACGAGGGAAGGAGGATGGGAGGATATCGGAGCTTTGTTGACTACGAGGTGGCGGAATTTTTGATAGAGAATGGGAGGGAGTCGGAGGCGGTTGAATTGTGGGAGCGGGTGGCAGAGCGGGAAGGTGATTCGCGGTGGGGAGTGGCGGCGATGTTAAGGCTAATAGAGCAGGCTAAGCTGAATAAGCAGTGGAATAGGGCGGAGAGGTATTTGCAAGAAATATTAGATGTGGATCGGAGCATAGAGGTTGTTGCAAGGGCTAATTTTTTGCTTGGGGAGTTGCGTTATATGCAAGGGGCTTTTGGAGAGGCGCAAGTGGCTTTTAATCTAGCTGGAAGGGAGGGTGAGTTGGCGGAGATTGCGTTGTTTAATGAGATTTTGTGTGTGGCTAGACAGGGGAATTTAGAACAGTTTTTGCGTATGGAGAGAGAATTTTTGAGGCGCTTTTCTCAGAGTGTGTATCGGGATAAATTGCTGGAGGAAAGAGCGCGTGTTCTAGAGCAGAGGGATCAGAAAGAGGATTTGGTAAAGACGTACGAGGAGGCATTGAAGACGAGTGTGGATCCAGAGAGAAGGGTTGAGTTGATGATGAGGCTTGCGGAGAGCTATGAAGGGATGGAAAAGCTTTCTGAGGCTAAAGAGATATATGATGATGTGGTGATGCGATACAAGGGGAGTAGTTTGTATGTAGAGGCTGCTTATCGAAGGGCATTTGTTTATTTAAAGGCTGGGATATGGAGTGAGGAGGAGGTTAGGGAAAATCTTTTTAGATTGTGGGAAGGAGAGGCAAAGCATGGACTTGCTCCATATGTTTTATTTACTGTGGCAGAGTTGGATTTTAATCGAAAGGACTTTGCCAACGCACAGTTGCTGTTTGAGAAGCTTGTGCAGGATTATCCTCAAAGCGAATTAGTGGATCAGGCGTTGTTTTTTGCTGGGCAGTCTTCAGCCGGTCATGGTGACTATGCAAGGGCAATAAGCTTGTTGGATAAAATCAGTGAGCGGGCAAATGAGAAGAATCAAGCTCGGCTGTTGCAAGGCCGTCTATATCAACAGCAAGGGCAGTTTCAGTCGGCCCTAATGCTGTATGAAGCTGTGCTGAGCCGAGAGAAAGAGGGGCCGTTATACATACAAGCCTTGTTGGGCAAGGGAGATTGTCTCTTTGCGCTTGGGTCTAGTCTAGGAACTCGCTATCAAGAGGCGGCGGAGGCATATCGAACGTTAATTTCGAGCAATTTTGGGGATGTATCGCAACGTAATGAGGCTGGTTATAAGTATGGGAAGTGTTTGGAAAAAATGGGTAAAATCGATGAGGCACTTGCAATCTATATGGAGGTAGTGCGGGGGAGAATAAGACCGACTGGGAGTGAAGCGATTCCTGAATATTTTTGGACAATCAAGGCTGGATTGAATGCAACGGACATTTTATCAGCAAGGAAGGACTGGCAGGCAGCTTTGGAGGTGTATAAAGCGATGGCAAAGCTAGGTGGTCCGTATCGGGAGCAATTTCAGGAAATGATTAATCGTTTGCGAAGGGATCATTTTTTGTATGTGGAATAATGATGTGATGGGTTTTGTAGTGGGGATTGGAGACAGATATTGCAATATGATTCGTACCATGCTAATTCACTTATATGGCATTTAGTGTATACGAAATAGAAGAAGGTAAGCGACTGATCCCAAGGTTTGATCTATACCCAATCCTCCCATGTATCACCGTAGATGCTCAGACGGGGGAGGTCCTTATGCTTGGATACATGAATGAGGAAGCACTTCGAAAGACTATCGAAACTAAGAAAGCGACTTACTATAGCCGTTCGAGAAACAAAATATGGGTCAAGGGTGAGCAATCTGGGCTTGTGCAACACGTGAAGGAAATTATGATCGATGATGATCAGGATTGCTTATTGATAAAAGTTGTAGTGGAGGGCGGAGCTTCCTGTCACGTGGGATACAGAAGCTGTTTTTATAGAAGACTATTGGATGGGTCGAAGGATGAGTTAGAGTTTACAATTCACGAGAAGGTGTTTGATCCTGTGAAAGTCTACGGTGCTCATGCTGCAACGCATTAGCACATTGATCAAGGTAGGGTTGGTCTGGTGTTTCCCTTGTTTACTGTCTGCTCAGATTGGGGAAACGCGAGAACAGCTTAAGGCCCGTTACGGGCCGGCTTTGTCAGTCGGTGGACAGGATGTCTTCGAAAGCGCTCCTTTCCACATCACTGTGTTTTATGATGAGTTAGGGCGTTCACGCCTAATGATTTATGCTTTGGCTTCTAAAGCAAGAAAAGCTATAACAAATAACGTAGAAGCATATATGAAGAAAATTATGACAGATTTGAGTAACGGTTTGGATTGGAACCTAGTTGAGAAAAAAGTATCAGAAGCGACCTACTTACGAAGCGACAAAAAGCTATTTGCGCGAGTCAATTATGAAGAAAACTTAATTTTCTTTATGACTCCAGATGCGATGAGAGCCTATGAGAGGAGATAAGGCTAGTAAAAAATGACAGGTATTTACGTGTCGCTAAAGCCTATGAAACTGAAAATAGCGTTTGACTTTTCGTGAAAATCAAAATTAAATTTTTCAATGAGATTTTTCTTATTTCTGATTGTGGGAGCTCTGTTAGGTTTTTCAAAATCCATTCTTTATGCGCAAGGAACAGATACCATACATGGTGACGTTCCTCTTTTTGATAGTGATTTTTTAACTTCTAACACCTCTAGCAACAAGAAAAGCGGTATCGCTCAAGAAAATTCCTTATTTGACCCTGAGTTTAGAAATATCAGGGAACAAGCAGCCAGAAGAAAAAATCCCTCGTTTGATGAGTCTCAGAAAGACGTGGCATCTAAGCCAAAATCTTCAGTCTCAAACCCTTCAACAACCTCAAGCGCTGCCGCGGCTCCCGATTCATCTCTAAAAAGGACTGTTTCTCAACCATCTCAAGAAAAAAAATCACCCGCCCCTTCACTGAGTAACTTAACACACAATCAAAAGCCTCGAAAGGTTACCAAGACCTCTCAAACTACAGCTCGTGATCCCAAAGAGATGTATGATCCTAAAGATCTACACGAGGACTTATACATGGGGGAAAATCCGCGCGTTGTTATCAAGGAAGACATGCGAGAAGGAAGAATATATGTAACCCTTGGCATAGGTGGAGTCTTAGGAAGCACAAGTTCAGGATCTATTGCACGAGTGGATAAAGATGCTTTCAGCAATGTAAGTGCGGCCTCTTACCATGGAAATTCTCTCACCGCAAGATTTGGTAGAGTAGACTCCGACATTGCCTTAGTAGGCATGGCCGGTGTCGGCTATGACAGCTCGATCAGCGATAGAGGTTTGGGGTATTCAATAGGACTGGAATACCTATATCAGGATAAAAGTCTAACCCAACACTACACCACACATGACAATTTTGGAAACCAAGTCACAAGCGGCGAAATATCTGTTGGCGAAATACATTACATTATGGCAAAATTTCTCGGAAAATACAGAATAAACTCCTGGATGCCCTATGTCGGCATCGGTGGAGGCATGGCCTTATACAAAACACGCGATCTAGTTTCCTCAGCCTTGCATTTTCCGATATTTGGTAACGGCACCCATGCTGCCCCCGTTATCATGCCTGTAGTGGGCCTTGAATACGATCTCAATCAAGACTGGTCAATCACGGGAGAATACAAATACTTATATTGTCCGACAGCACGATTTAACGAAGGAGTGAAAGCCGAGTTCAAGCCTCTGGATACACACAATCTTATCATCGGAGCTAAATACGGGTTCTGATTTTTCATATTAATATCACCCTAGGCTTACGCATCTGAGACCTAACTACCTCCCCAATCCTGCGGCTTCCAGTTAGTTCTCCAAGCACTAATTTTTCGTCTTCGGGAGAAACTACCACCACTATCCCTATCCCCATATTGAAAGCCTGAAAAGCCTCAGATTGATCTAAGTTACCGATTCTTATCAAAAGCTTAAAAATTTCAGGCACTTCCCAAGTCCCTAGCTCAATCCTAGCGCATAAGCCCTTCGGCAACACTCGCGGCAAATTGTCCACTAGCCCGCCGCCAGTGATATGAGCCATTCCTTTGACCTCTGCTATCGACATCAATAGCCGAATCTCCCTAAGGTAGCTTTTATGAGGCTCCAGAAGAATCTCGCCTAGAGGCTTGCTACTATTTAGCACTCGCTGCTTTAACTTAAACTTGTGATCTTGAAACAAGATCTTTCTCACCAAGGAATATCCATTCGTATGGAGACCAGACGAAGGTAGCCCGATTAACACATCACCTGCTTCAATATGGCTCCCGTCTACAATTTTCCTCCGCTCCACCACTCCAACAATCGTTCCCACCAAGTCGAAATTCTCCGCATCGTATACACCCGGCATCTGTGCGGTCTCTCCACCTAACAGCGCACATCCAGCCTCTCGGCAAGCCCGTGTCAACCCCTCCATAATCTCTTGAAACATCTTCCGCCGCAGCCTCCCTACACCGATGTAATCTAAAAAAAACAACGGCTCCGCTCCCAGCACTGCTATATCGTTCACACAATGATTTACCAAATCCATACCCACACCCCGATACCGTCCCATGGCACTTGCAATCTTCAATTTCGTCCCCACACCATCCATACTCGCGACTAACACCGGCTCCTCATAGCCTTCAAATTTTGCTCTAAACAGTCCCCCAAAACCTCCCACATCCCCAAGCACCTCAGCCCTACGGGTTCTCGACAACATCTCTTTCAACCCAGATTTAATCGCATTCCCCAAGTCAACATCTACCCCTGCCTGAGCATAAGCTTTGCGTCGCCGTCGCATAATCAGTCTTCTATACTGCCTTCTTTTCTTCACGCCAACATTAAGCGTCAACTGCTGTCATCTCTTCCCAAGACACCACACAGCCAAGATCAATGGCAAGTAAACAATAGACGCAAAAAAAAGCCTACGTGCACCCTCTGCTTTTTTCCAAAACTGCGCCGCCTCCCACACCAACCACCCACCCAGCAAAAACGTAAGCCCCGTGCTCCACATACTAAGCTTCCCCCCCAAGCTCCAAAGTAAACTCACGGGCCACAATGCAGCCGCATACATCATCGCCAACCTCCCTACACGCTTAGCATCTCCCTCACCCCCGATCATCTTGAAACCCGCTTTCAGATAATCCTCTCTGCACCACCATGCGATCGCTAAAAAATGTGGCATCTGCCAAAAAAACAACACCGCAAAAAGCACGCCAGCCTCCCACCCAAAGTCCTTTCCTGCCCCTGTCCAGCCCATGACAGGAGGAATTGCACCGGGAATTCCACCCACCAAGGTATTCAACTCCGTCCTCTTCTTCAAAGGCGTATATCCAAAAACGTAAACGCCCAGCGCAACTCCACCGAGCAAAGCCGTCAGGAGATTCACCTCCCAAGCAAGAATTCCAAGACCCAGGCAGCTCATCACCACGCCCCATGCCTGCCCCCACAAAGGGCTACGCCTCCCTGCTGGCAAAGGACGCTCCTTGGTCCGGGTCATCAAAGCATCCTCCTCTACCTCCCACACTTGATTCAACGCTGATGCACCTGCGGCCAGCAATGCCGTCCCCAAGATCGTCCATAAAAAATTTACCACATCGAGCCTCCCCTCACTGCCTAAATAATAACCCGCAGCCGTCGTCAACAACACCAAAAAAGTCAAGCGAAATTTCGTCAGCAACAAAAAATCCCTCACAACCTATCACCTCCCACCGTTAATCTTGCCTCCAACGCACGGGCAATCCACCACTTCACAAACAAAACACAAAGTAACAAAGCACCCGTCACCACGTGCATAGTCGCAATCAAAGCCGCCTTCCCGCTCCACACCGTCATCGCACCAAGCGCTAACTGCAATATCAATAACAATCCCCACACCCCATTCCACACTCGCCACATAGGGTAAATCTGCTGATCTATCTTGCGCCGACGCCAATTTTTCCACAGCCACCAGGCTCCAAGTCCAGTAATGATCAGAGCTATAAGCCGATGGGTCATGTGCAGATGAATTTGTGCAATTGTAGTCGGCGGCCAGCCTCGCACATGTCTCTCTTCATTGATCAACGCCAGACGCTTTGCATCTACTGCCGGCCACCACTCCCCGTATGCAGTTGGAAAATCCGGAACAGCAAGACCAGCATGCTCATGTCGCATCGCAGCCCCGACGACCAACTGCAAAAAAACAATACTTATTAGCACAAGAGCCGACTGTCTCCTCCACCTCCACACACTCCGTTCATTCTCAAGAGCCTCAATTTCAAGCCTCCCTCCCTGCCCAACACCCCAGATCTTTAAAGCCATCCCAAGACACACTAAAAGAAAAACCTGCGCCACACAGCCGTGTATCCAACCAAGATGATTATTCACCAAGATCACACGATATCCCCCTAAAACACCCTGCCCTACCACCAAAACTACCGCTCCCCAAGCCGTCCACTGAAGGCTCCGAGGAAGCCGCACCAGACTCACACCGATGGCGAATATCACACTGGCTAGTCCCACACTTGCCGCCCACAGTCGATGCACATGCTCTATCCAGACGCCTCCCACCCACCGCTCGTATGGAAACAAAAACATGTTATAACCATAGCTCGTCGGCCAATCCGGCACAGCCAAGCCCGAGCCAGTGCTCGTCACCATACCTCCGATACCGATCAACGCGAGTGTCCCCACAAAAAGCAAGCCCGCCCAAAACGAGAGCACCCATTTCCACCACGGCGTTGCACAATTAAGCATGAAAACTAAGACTGGCGTCTCCTCAGTAAAAAAACAATCTTTGATAACTCGCCGCTACGCTCAGTATTCAAGCCTATCCAAAGCCATTGACTTTATGAAGCCCAACGTTACCATCCCCTCATCCCTTGCCCGTGTGGCGAAATGGCAGACGCACAGGACTTAAAATCCTGAGGAGTGAATAACTCCGTGCCGGTTCGAGTCCGGCCACGGGCAATCCCAAAATCACAAGCACCCTGATCCGAAGAATGAAAAATCAGGCCGCTTCTTTTGCTCACCTCTCAAGACTTCTCCTCCTCATCACCTACGGCTCCTTTTGCTTCCTCCAAGCCACCCCAATCCCCCAAAATACTCTACAACTTGCAGTCGTCGTAGCACCCCACGCCTCCACAAAAAACGCACTCATGCGTCTTTACTCCCGCGAAAACTCTCAAGCGCCATGGAAAGAAGATACGCCCTGGTGGCCAGTTTTACTCGGAGCAGCAGGAATGGCGTGGGGAATCGGATTACATCCTCCACAACCCGGCATTCAAAAGAAGGAAGGGGACAAACGCACACCCGCAGGTGTATTTAAAATCGGGCTCATCTTAGGTCACGCCGAAAGACTCCCAGCCGGTTCCTCCCCCGATTGGCCTTATAGAAAAGTCACCGATAAAGACATCTGGGTGGATGATCCCACATCCCCCCACTACAATCAACACCTCATCCTAGGCCAAGATGGCATACCAAATGACTACCAAGCCCATCGAATGACACTTGGCGATCAAGCTTACCGCTGGCTCGTGCTCATCGAGCACAATTACAAACCCGCTACGCCTTATGCCGGAAGCGCAATCTTCTTCCACGTCCGCCGAGGCATCCAGAGAGCCTCCGCCGGATGCACAGTTATGGCTTTAGACACTCTAGAAAATTTCATTCGCTGGTTGCGTCCCCAGTCACATCCAGTTCTCGTTCAACTCCCGCTCAAAAATTATCAAAAATTCCGCGAGCAATGGAAGCTTCCCCTCCTTCGCGACCTCCCGACCCGCCCCTCAGCATTTTGGCCTCCCGCTGAACTCGGGCACATCACTGACCTTCACGACACGGCCACAAATTCCTCAACATTTCAGCCATAACCTCACCTCCACAAGCTCCCCGATTGCTCTCCATTCGAAATTCGATAAAATAACCTCATGAAATTCAGCGCTTTGATGCGTTCCAACATCGAATGGATGCGGGGTGAAGCGAAATCTGTGGCCTTGTGTTCACGAATACGATTAGCTCGTAACATCAAAAACGCACCTTTTCCAGGATGGGCTAAAAAGGCTGATCGAGAAAGAATCTATAATGAAATCCAGCCCGCACTCACCCGTCTCCCAGAAATGGAAAACGCAATCATCAACGACCCCATGGATCGGTTCACCCAGACTCAGCGCCAAATTTTAGTCGAGCAGCATCTCATTTCACGCGAACACGCCTCCAAAAGCTCGGGTAGCGGATTAGCTGTCAACAAAAACAAAACCATCTCGATCATGGTCAACGAAGAAGACCATCTCCGCATCCAAGTCTTCCGCAGTGGCTCCTCACTTAAACCGCTATGGAAGTTGATCGATAAAATCGATGACGAACTCGACCGTCTCCTCGATTTTGCATTTCATCCTGAAATTGGTTATCTCACCGCATGCCCCTCCAATGTCGGCACTGGAATGCGCGCCTCCGTAATGATGCATCTGCCCGGGCTCGTAATCAGTGAACAAATCGGACAAATCATCAAAGCAGCCAACAAAATCGGTCTCGCCGTTCGAGGCCTTTACGGAGAAGGCACTGAAGCCTTAGGCAATCTCTTTCAAATCTCAAATCAAATGACGCTCGGCGATAGCGAGCTGAACATCATCGAGCGCCTCAACAAAGTCATCGATCAAGTTGTCGAACACGAAAACAACGCACGCATTCGCCTCTTGCAGGAAAAACCTCGTCTTCTAGCTGATCAAATCGGCCGCGCCTACGGCATCATGTTACACGCATACTCCATAAGCTCAAAAGAAGCTCTCAACCTAATCTCCCTCCTCCGACTCGGCATGGATTTAAATTTCTTCCCTGACACAATCTCACATGAGTTGGACGAACTCTTCATTCGCACACAACCAGGCCATCTCCAAATGGACCTAGAACGAAAACTTTCATCCGAAGAACGCGACGCAATGCGTGCTGACCTGCTTCGCAGCCACCTCCAGAAATGTCCTCCGCCAAATTTTCCGATTGCCATCTAGCCTCACATGCGCATAGCAGCCGCCTCGTTTAATCCAACCCCTTTAGACTGGAGGGGCAACAGAGGCCAGATTCAAAAAATCCTACATCAAGCCCATTCCCAGGCTGTCGATGTGCTCTGTCTTCCTGAGCTTTGCCTCACAGGATACGGCTGCGAAGATCTATTCTTGAGCCAAGACTTTTGTGAGCGTGCATGGCGAGAGCTCATGCTACTACTCCCACATACTGAACGAATTCTTGTCACCGTCGGATTGCCAGTTGTTTTTCAATCAAAAATATACAACGCCGTAGCAATCTTGGCTGCAGGGAGGCTCGTTGCCTTGATTCCTAAGCAAAATCTGGCTCGCGACGGCATTCACTACGAGCCCCGCTGGTTTACAGCATGGCCGCGCGGAGACCGCCAAATTTATCTTCACAAGGACCTTTCCGTGCCAATCGGAGATTTTTTAATCCGCCTAAAAATTGGAGATGAAGCGAATACGCTAGGAGTTGAGATTTGCGAAGACGCATGGGTTGCTTATCGTCCCGCTCAAGCCTTGGCTCAAAGAGGAGCGACGCTTATTCTCAACCCAAGTGCTAGTCATTTCGCGCTTCATAAAGTCTCGCGCCGTATCTCCATCGTTCTTGAGGCTTCTCGGAAGTATGTCCCGACCTATGTTTACGCCAATCTACTCGGTAACGAAGCTGGCCGAGTGATCTACGATGGCGATCTTTACATCGCGCATCGCGGCGAAATCCTGGCCTCTGCGCCTCGTCTTACTTTTAAGGATAGCCAGATGATATGCGTTGATCTGTTTGGCAATGCTTCACGGACGCAAGTGCCATCAGACGACATTCTTGAAGTGCAACTTCCTTCATCGTCTCGTCAGCGGCCTCCCTTTGCGATTTCACCCCCTGATTCTTATCAAATGAGCCAAGCAGAAGAGTTCGCGCGAGCTGTCTCCCTTGGATTATGGGATTATCTCCGCAAAACGCGTGCCCAAGGCGCGGTCGTCTCACTCAGCGGCGGCGCTGATTCCGCGGCAGTCTCGCTCTTAATGGCGCTGGCCCCGCGTTTCGCCTTGATAGAAACAGATGAGACAACTTTCCGAAATCGCTGGCTACATCTGGCTTTTTTGAAGGATGAACTACAGCCGTTGACGGTTGAAAGCGTCGTTGCGCATATATTAACATGCGCCTACCAGGCTACTGATTTCAGCAGTGATGTAACCCGCCGCGCAGCAGAATCAGTGGCTAGAGGACTCGGTGCTCGTTTTTTAGTCTGGAACATTCAGCCTATCGTAGATCAGTATTGCATGCTGATCGAAAAAGCTTTGGGACGATCGCTTGACTGGTCACGAGATGATGTCGCTCTACAGAATATTCAAGCGCGAGCGCGATCGCCAGGAATATGGATGCTAGCCAATATCGAAAACAAACTTTTGCTTGCCACGAGCAATCGTTCCGAAGCAGCTGTGGGTTATGCAACAATGGATGGCGATACCTCAGGTGGCCTTGCTCCGCTGGCGGGTATCGATAAAACCTTTTTGCGGGAATGGCTCGAGATGATGGAAAAAGAAGGCTTACCTCCGCACATCCCTCCGATGCCGTTTCTCCGTGAAGTGAATCAACAAAAGCCTACAGCCGAGCTACGGCCTCGCGAAGCCCAACAGACAGATGAGGCCGATCTCATGCCCTATTTCATTCTCGATACGATTGAGGATTGGGCGATACGAGATCGAAGATTTCCTCAATCCGTTTTTAACCGACTTATCAAATCCTTTCACAGCCAGACGAAACCTGAGCTTCTTCATTACACGAGCCGCTTCTATCGCCTTTGGTGCCAAAATCAATGGAAGCG
>JANWVL010000092.1 GCA_025056655.1 Candidatus Methylacidiphilales bacterium | reverse complement strand
CCCCCCCGCCCCCCCCCCCCCCCCCCCCCCCCCCCCCCCCACCCCCCCCCCGCCGGCCCCCCGGCCGCCCCCGGGGGGGGGGGCACAACGACTATCTGCTCAACGTGTTCCAAGCGGGCGCAAACTTAACATGATTGATGCGCTTTCCCTGTAATATTCTGCGCCCATGTTTGCCTTTTAATTAAATTCGATGCAGTAGAAGCACATTGTGTATTGATTAAATCTGTAATTATCAAGCGCATAATAATTTAAAACAATACACAGTTTTTTAAAATTATTGGGCGATCATTTATTTATTGAATTAAAAAGCATCCGCTACCTTCGCATTATTTTTATTTTATAATTCGATGATGGGTTTGGATGGGTTTGGCCTTATGAACCACTCCTGATATAGAATCAGCATAGTAACAATTACACTTAGGCCAAAGGTTAATACGGCCTTCATAAGTATTATATGTATGACCGCATAAGCATCTTGCATTATGTACTACATAAATCTAGTGGAATGTAGCCAGAAGCTTTTGATGAACAAAATTAACTATCTGTTCAAAATATTATGCTAAATATCTAAAGATGTATCCGGAGTATTTTTGATTGTGATGTTTCAGACATAATCTGAACATCCAATTTGCCATCAGTCGTCGGCTAGATTAAGTGCACCATTAATCATGTCTTGGCTGCTTCCATTTTACAGCCTCCATCAAAAAACTAACTCGGCGCTGATCTCGATGAACAGTTTACATCTATCGAGAGTAAAAAACACGCCATCTTCTTACACAGGTTGAACATCAGATGCGCTGCGTAATGAGCTGCTGGATATTTCATTTCACCTGAGATAGATGGTATATGAGCTTGTGGATCAAGTATCGCGGGCATTTTAACATTTCACCCACAACTGTAGTGGACGTGCTGCTTTAGATTATCTTAGTCGTTCTTTGTAGTTGAAGTAAATAAGTCACAAATATGTTTGGTTGAGGCAGGTCGTGTTGAGTTGCATGCCCATCTGACGCACTTAGGCTGACGAAAAGGGTGTTTTTGCAATGGATGGATGATATTAAAATGTCTGTTATTCCCTCTGCGCGATGCTGGAGTCACCGGTATATAGGGGGCATACGCCGGTTATACGAACTATATGCAGGACAACCCGAGTATTTTGGTTTAGTCAAATCCCATTTTTACTCGCCACGATTGTGAACATCAATTAAATTCAACGATAGGGTAGTCACTAGCTGACAGCTGTGATATGGTGGGTAAGCAATATTTAGTCGCTATGTGTTTGTCTCGACGGGTTACTGATTGTGTAATTGAATCATAGGCTACTCATGATGCGTCTTAAACAGAGGTATTTCTATGTATTTTAACTACTTGACTATAATTTTCTTCATGAGGCATTTATTTTCGACTGATGAGTAGAATTACGCTTTCAGGATGTGGTAGGTAGTTGGGAGTGCCTAAATCCAAACACTTGCGTAGTCCCACGGATAGCTCTGATAACCCGAATGCGCTTGCTTGAACGGCTGCCGCCGATTCCAGCATTGCACAAAGGACTCACCCGACCGCCGTAGCTCCTCCACACACCGCGAAAAGCACCGCGTCAGTCGGCCTAAGCGAGCAAGAGCCGCCGCAACTCGGCGAGACTTGCTTCAACCGAATAGGTCTGCGACTTGCCCGGCGCAACCAGATGCCACCCGCCACGGTAGTCTAAAGCAGCATACCCACTGAAGCCGTCGGTGCAATACTGAAATGCCCGTGGCGCTTGATGCATCACCGCCTGTAACACTGCTTCATCGCGGGATAGAGTATCTATCAGCTCATCACGCAGCGCGTCCGATGCTCGACCTGCGTGATGAGATCGTCGTGTTTTTTTATTCCCGACGAATGTGAACAGCTCATCAAGCTCGACGATCGGTTAGTTGTCAGTTGGGGGCTGTGGGATGGGGGGGGGGCAGCCAAAGCACGTTCACCGGCGCACTTGACCCAGTTGGCTAGGGATTGCGCACTTGACTCGCAGATTGCGCCCGATGCGTCGGGAGCTGTGGCCATCTAGATACATCTCGACGGCTTGGCGCGGGATTCTAGGCGGGTAGCCGATTGGGTTGGGCTGAGGGGTGAAATGACGATTGCAAGCCTTGCACAGGTAGCGCTGGCTAACGCTGTGATTCTTGCCTTGTTTGACCACCGATTCGCTTATGTCTCTTTGGACACTTCATGTATCTAATTTTATTTACTTCCTAGTCTCCACTACCCATATCTAACTGTTCCCTCCAATGACTAGCCATCTTCGTATTAAATGAGATGTTCACATTTGTCGAGAGTAAAAAGCGCGTCTATCTCATCACGCGAGTCAAATGCTGCGAGCACATTGCATAATAAGTTGGTGACTACTCTATCTCACGATGAAGCGATGTGACAAACAGTGGTATCTTGTATTACGGATGTGTCATCATTGCACAGACAACTTCATCGGGTATGCCGCTTTCAACTACAACGGTAGCTATCTCCGGTTGCGTCGGGCAAGATGCGGACTTATTCAGTCGAAGCAAGGCTCGATGAATTGCGCTGGATTTTGCTCAATTAGACCGACGGGCTCTGTGTTTTTCGCGATGAGTGGAGGAGCTACGGCGATCGGTTACGCCTTTGTGTAATGCTGGAATTGGCAGCATTCCTTCAAGCAAGTGCAGCCGGGTTATCCTAGCTATCTGCAGCACTAAGCAAGTATCTGGATTTATGCTTGCCGAATGACTTCACCTTTATAATACTTTATATAGTTTATAAACCTATCTTTTTGCAATAATATCTCGTCGGATCAATCGGAAAAATATTCTTGATTAGAAATAGATGACATACTACTATCAAATTTTGAATAACACTTATTTTAAACTCACTTAATTTATCGTAGAGATCTTAGCAGAGAGCAATTAGCTAAATCATTGGCAAAGCACTTGAATTTATATTAATCAAAAGACAATTTATTATTTTTATTATTTGCCGAAGTAAAGTTATGTTATAGTTTACTATCTCATGGGTAAAAGTATTTATAAAATGTATCAAGAGTATTTGTATTTTCGATATTAATATATACGAAATTATTCGCTGGATTAATTAATACAAAGTTTTAGTTGCAGTTGGTATAATATTATATTAAGCGCATAGTAATGATTCTAGATGTTAAATAAAACATATCTATTCTTCTTGTTTAGATATTAACGAGATAAAGGTAACGCTAAAATAGCGGTATTGATGAAAATTATCAAAAATATTATAGATAAGGCATTTTCTAATAACTTCAATAATGTAGAAAGCTATACGCAATCTATATCATCGCATGACCGTTGTAATTATACAGTTATCTTATAGGATAACTATAATACTTACAGTGCCGATGAAAAAGAAATAAGAGGTCAGCGACAGATTTATCGGAAGATTTCGCGACAAAGGAGGGCGTATATGCTGCAAAATGCGCTGCAATTCTATCTTGGCATAGACATGCACATGACATGAGACGGGTTTTACAAGTACTTGCTATGATTGCCACATATAGTGACCATAAAACTAAAGGATAAATAATAATTTAATAATTTCATCGCCTGTTATAGGTAAAAACATGGCAAATATACTGGCTTTAGCAAGGATGATTAAAACAATGTAGTCTTTTTGGCAATCGGTTAAGAAAATGCATCAATATTAGTTAGATAATTATTGCATGAATTATGCTAAACTTCATGCTGTAAAACATTTTAATCGAGAGGAGTTTAGTTTTGAAGACCTGTTTTAACTAGCGCATGTTAAGTTTAAAAATTGCTATGAAACTTTTGCATGCTCGTGATTTAAGATATAACTACGTAAGGAATTACGCAGATTATTAGTATGTACGATAAGGTACAATCTTGTAAAGACGACGATGCTTTGATAGAACTAATGAGCAACTGTTGTGTATTTTTTGAATGGATGACATGCTCAGAACTTCGATCAAATCGTGCGTGGGAAGTATTAATTTATCATATACCTCTCTATGTCTTACTTATTGATTCGGTCAATCTATCGTCATGTGGTATTTTCAATGTCAATAGCGAATATCTTAATTCTTTAAATAACAAATCACATTATAACGCTAAAAATGCTGTATGGAGATACTAGAAAAATACACACGATTTGGCTTAAGGTTAAATAGGAGCGGGGTGTTTTGATATAATAAATAACATGCCTGCTAATAATATGTTCGGAAGAAATAAAGATCTGATTGGTGTCAGGAAATATGGGCAAGTTTGGACACCGCAGCCAATCGCCGAGATCATGGCTGAATATGTTTTAGCTGATCAATCATCCACGGTCTTCGATCCGGCCGTTGGAGAAGGTGTTTTTTTTAGAGTGGCTAAAAAGATTGCGGAAAGGGATAGATTTAAAATAAATCTTGTGGGTATGGAAATAGATGAGCTGGCGTTAAAAAAAGCAATTGCATCAGGTCTTGATTCTCAAGACTTACATGATGTCAGTATAGGGGATTTCATCCTATCCCCCCCCCAGACTAAGTTCTCAGCCATTATCGCCAACCCTCCATATGTTAGGCATCACCGAATTGACAAGGATAAAAAAAAGGAGATACGCCGTCAGAGCGAGCGCATTATCGGCAAACCTATTGATGGGAGAGCTGGTTTACATGTTCATTTTTTAATTCGATCTCTCACCTTGCTTGCAGAAGACGGACGACTTTCATTTATCGTCCCTTCTGATATATGTGAGGGAAGATTTGCGGAGGTACTGTGGCAATGGATCGCTTCTAATTTTGCCATCGAAGCCGTCTTGACTTTTGATGCCGCCTCTTCTCCTTTTCCACATACGGATATTAATCCGATAATATTATTTATTCGACATTCTCCGCCTAAAAATGATTTCATTTGGGCTAGGTGCAAAACAGTTAGATATGATATCTTGAAGAGATGGGTATTATCAGGATTTAGCGAAAGCGATTCATCTGAGCTTTACTCGGTACGTCGTAAAACAGAGGAGGGGATAAAAACAGGACTTTCTCGTTTTCCACATTTGTCACGAGGAGGTTCGACATACTATGTCTTAGCTGATTTCGCCCAAGTCAGACGCGGTATTGCAACTGGCGCAAATGATTTCTTCTTTATGACACTAGATCGGATGTATAGCCTTGGCTTATCACAAGAATACTTTGTTAGATCAATCGGCAGGACAAGAGATGTGCCGGGTGAAGAAATAGATGAGGAGTTATTATCAACTTTGGAAGAACAAGGGCGTCCTACTTGGTTGCTCTCTCTAGGAGATATTTGCATGGATCAATTGCCTGCAGCATTGGTAAATTATTTAAATGAAGGTGAGTTAAAAGGCCTACCTAATCGCCCGTTGATTGCGCAAAGGAAGCCATGGTATAAAATGGAAAGGCGAGATCCTCCACCGATTCTCTTCGCTTATTTAGGCCGACGCAGATGCCGCTTTATTAAAAACAATGCCGGCATAGTACCATTATCGTGTTTTCTGTGTTTATATCCTTTCGTGAGAGATGATGAATTAATAGAACGTCTCTGCTCGGCCTTGAATCATCCTGATACATTAGCTAATTTGTCCTTGGTTGGAAAATCTTATGGAGGAGGCGCTATTAAAGTCGAACCTCGTCTATTAGAACGTTTACCAATTCCTGACCATGTAGTAGATAAATTTGACCTGAGAGTATGCAAGCCGAGTATTTTAAACAATGATATCTGTGGATATATTAATACTTATCAAACATAATATATAAATTAAACACCAAACAAAAATTTGGTATTAATTTTTATATTATATATCAATTATTTTATAATTTACTACATTATAGTTTCTAAACTGAGATGATATAAAATTAAAACTATATAGTCAACACCTAGGTAGACAATTAAGTTTGCACATAGCTTAAGTTAAGTTACAACCTGATTTGCATGAAAATAACAAAATGGCAAAATAATACTTGTTGCAATCTACATTCGATGAATTAGATGGCACGAATAAATTTATGTATTATGATAGTGTAAATATATAAATATTTTCGCATATCCTCCGTAAATTACATCAAGCATCATGAGCTATCGGCCTAATTGGACTGAAGATTGCTCTTCGTCACACTTATTTTACAGAGAAGACTTGGAGTTACTCATCACAAAAGATGATCTCAAGGAATACCATCTCAGTAGCTTTAAATAGCATGCTGAAACAACTGCTATTCTTAATTCATAAAAGTTTACACGAGTTATTTTTTGCTGGATAGTGGTATTTACTAGGTGACCATTTAGTGTGTTTGGCGAACGGTCTGTATAATGAGGATTAATCACGTCTTTTATTACATATTGATGTTACTTTATATATTTTTATAAGACTCGTCGCATTTGAAATAATCACGCTAGTTGATAGTTATTACAAAAAAATATCGCACACCACAGTAGGTGTTTAATAATTATTCAATGGAAATGTGTTGTTAGTTTATTTATATCAATATCGTAGACCCGCGATCCATAGATCGTCTGTAATCTACACCAGGCATTTGAACTTCTACACATAAAGCGCGATCAGATAAGCGTGAAGAAATTCTAGGCTCAAAATCAGAAAGGTTGTAATTAGAGGTAATCATGGTGAAAAGTCTTCTTTCATATCTATAATCGATAATGGAATGGAATACTTTTCTATTCCATTCTGTATTTGTTTCAGTACCTAAATCATCTAGGATGAGAACAGGTACGTTTGAATATGTCTGGATAATGCTTTCAACCGTGTATTTCTCATCACCGATCGCAGATTTTATCTTTTCTTCCAAGTCGTATGATTTCATATAATAAACAACCGTCATTTTATTAATTAACAAGCCGAATGTAGAAAGAGCTAGATGTGTTTTTCCGCACCCCGGTGGTCCTAGTAAACATACCCACATCTTCTTTTTTTTATCTACGCATCTCTGAGCAAAAGCCTTGCATACTTTCTTAGCCAGTTCAAGCGACTGATAATTCTTTTCATCGACTACTGTTCTAAAATTTTCTAAATTTGGCAAATTATCTTCATCAAACCAACTTGAAAATTTCTTTACATGCTCGATTATTCTACTTTTACCCTGGGCACATTTATCGCAGTACTTAAGGACATCACCTGAAATATATACACCCAAATCATTACATTTTTCACACATCATACCTTATATTATACACACATTATTCTGTGTTCTTCAATAAATCTAATGCCATCTTTAAGCTATGTATATCATCCTTGGTCAGGATAACACGGCTCATTTCTACCATTTTCTTCTCATCATATCTCCTCATCAAATTTTCCAGCTGTTTCAATGTCTTTATTCTAAGCCTCCTCAGCTTATTTTTCAACTCATGATCGATTTGCAAATCTCTAATCGTATGTCCTCCATTTTTTATACTTCTATGTTTAAGATTACCGCTGGCATTGATTTTTTTAAAATTTAAAAGATAATAATTCCTTGTTTCTATTTTATCCACGACATATTCAAGGGAGTGCAGATAAACCTCTGATGAATTAGGTGCATTTTCGTAGTCCTTAAAGGAACATGATTCGATAATAGGTGTAATTCTTACATCTGTTGTTAAGAGATGTGCGTGAATAAAACAAACGATAATATTCGATTGTGGTTGATAATTATCAACTAACATATGTATATGAACAGGATAAATCATTTTAGATGGGCTTGGTTTTACATATAACGTCTTCGCTCTTGAGGATGGTGGTAGCAATATCTTATCCTCTTTCATTTCTATCGCCGGATGATGATATAAAGTATCTCCATATATTGTGTTTATTCTTAAGCCGGTTATTATATTTAAAGGCAGGTTGTATCTCTTTAATTCACTCATCTTCTTGTAACCTTAATAACGTTGGTAGTTCCATTATCTTATACATGATTTGCGGAGGAAGAGGAATAACTACATTTTCCATGACCTTTATATTGACCGACTTATTCCTTCCAGATATATTTCTTATGCCCTTTGCGTCATGATACATCTTTATGATATTTTTAACGATGTTTATGATGTTATGCATAAATTTACCAGCGTCCGAATCTTCATCATCTTGATTTATGATTGACCTCGAAATGATTAATGCACAGTACTCTAAAACCATTTGAGACTTAGCGCTCCATATCTCTTTGGTGCTATTCGTACTTTTCAAAGATATGATATACCTTGAACTGATCAGGTCAAGAAGATCATCATAATTCTCCTTGAGAGTTTTAATTTCTATTTCAGTGAACCTTCCCTTTTTCTTTTCCTCCAACATTGAAGCTAAACGACTATGAACATCAGTTGCTATTGCAGATTCTGTGTAGTATTTACAAAAAGCGTGTACTATGCGATCTCTTTTTTCAGCAGAGGATAAATTCTTTCCTCCATCTAGAGCATCTTGTATGTATTGATCTATGCTCTTCCTGATCATGTTGTGAAGTTAATATTACCATCCTGTGACGCCTGTTTCAAGGACAAAGGCTGCCTTTTAGCATGGATGTATCTAAGAAGACATGGGAGGTAGCCTATGATCAGACAAACAATCAGCGTAATCAGCGTCATTACATCTCTTCTCTTCGCTAGTCAAGCTCATGAGTATCTTGATACTCTGGCTTACACACTCCAAACCAGATGGATTGATTCAACATGGCAACAGTCGTATCTTATGAGCGATAAGATAGATAAATCAGATAGAACGGGTGTTGATTATTATATGAGATATGATATGTATATAAATGCACTAATAAAAATGGATATAGTCATGGTAGATGAGGACAATGTCTTGGCTAGAGATATACAGGAATCCGCGCAAGCAATTCTAGATTCTATTAATAGCAAATGATAATCGCGAGAAATGTATATTGATGCATTAAGTATATTAAAATAAAATAAATAAATCTAAATCATGCTATCTATACATCATCCGCAGTGATATTAATAAAATTTTCATGGAATTCTTTCATGAAAATTGCAAATGGTGTAGGGTCATTATATATTGATGTCAATATACACTCATCTGAATCATTAATTGAATTACAAGATGTATATCCAAAGCAAGGGAGGCATTCTATCTTGGACGAAAAAATTCTCAGCTTATCATAATAAAAATATATTCGCCTGATCTGCTTGAAAATATGCCATCTCATTTCTCTATAATCCTTGAAATTTACGCGATCGTTTTCAATCCCAACTACTTTGCCGATTATTTTGATAATATAACTCGGGTCTATCTTCTCACATCCTTTTTGTATAATTAAAAGTTTGTTTTGATCTGTAAATACAGTGTCTAGGATATGATATATGATACGAGCTGAATCCCTTGCAACAACCGCAAAGTGCGCCGGGAAATCATATATTGAGTATAAATCTATGTCATCATTGATTATCTCATTAAAGAGTTGGAGAAGAAATGTATTAAACAATCCATAAATAGGATTGCTTTTTATAAAGATTATGCCATAACCTATCTCTTCAGATTTTTTAATCAAATCACACTCTTCTTTTGTTATTCTATTTGTTAACTTATCTAAATCCTGGTCAAACAGCGTAAATATCGGCGTGGTGAAAACTACTGCCGATCTCTTACATATATTTATTCCTCTGAAAAAACCATATGGTTGGTTGCTTGAATAAACAAATAAGCATTCATCTAGTTTTATCTTTTTCAAGTTATCAATATGCTCCAGCTTTAAATTACAAGATTGCAATCTATTCGATATGTATTTCTTCGGTTCTTTATCAATATAGTAGCCTATTCCCTCGTAATTGTAGTTAGAGGACAATTCTAAAAGCGCATACCCAAGATCGTCATCTATATCCGCGTAGATTTTTTTGATACTCTTCATACCTAACCACCTAAAATAATGTAATAAAAGTCAGCTAGTGTCCCCCTCAAATAAAATAGCAACAAGGAAACAATGACTAGCGGAATGAGCGGCCACAATGTCAATTTATTATTCTTTTTAGTCAGATAAACAGATAATAAGGCCATACCTATACAAAAAATAATCTGGATAAATGAAATTGTGAGTTCTGAAAGAATTTCCTCCGCGAACATACAGTTATTATATCACATTCAAACAGAGGGCAAAGGGCAAAAAGATAAAATTGGGGTATGATGTTTTAGTATTTATCAACGCCGAATTATATCAAGGGCATTATTAATATATTTATGCGTCAGATATTGAGCCGTTCTTTTAGCTGCAGCATAAATAGGCACATGAAATATTATCGCAGATATATCAGTATATTATATAATCCATACACTTATTGAATACCAGCGGCACAACATAATTAGCAACGGAATGCCAGAGACATCTAAAAATGATAATGCTGTGGATCAAGCGCTTATGGCATTTTCATATCGCACCAACGGCTTCAGTGGGTATGCCGCCTTGGACTACCGTGGCGACTGTCTCTAGTCGCGCCGGGCAAGTCGCAGACCTATTCAGTTAAAGCAAGTCTCGCCGAGTTGCGGAGAATCTCACTTGCTTAGGCCGACGGACGCGGCGCATTTCGCGGTGTGTGGAGGAGCTATGGCGGTTGGTTGCATTGTTTGTGCAATGTTGGAATCTGCGGCATCCTTTCAAGCAAGCGTATCCAGGTTATCAAAGCTATCTGCGTGACTACGCAAGTATTTTGTTTTAGGCACTTCCGCCAATCTATGAAATAAATGCGTCATGATTATGATGTATCAAGCAATTTTTAGCGCGCCCAATAAAGTAAAGGTTTTAATTTTCTCTTTGAGGCCAGATAAAAACTAGTAGAGTGAATACGGCGGCGCATGCTATCATCAATTCATGCTGCATAAGAATTTTGCTGCCCTCATTTAAAATATACATACCAGATTTACTATACTCATTATGAGTCGAGATCAATCCGCCGTATATATTAGCTTCTAATAGAAGCATTGTACCTAAGCCTACAATACCAAAAACCGCACCACCGAAAATACCACGATATATCGCTAAAATAATCGCGATAACGAACAAACCAATGGCTATAAACAATCCGTTGTTATTGAGTATATGCTGTATGTTCTCCATGGTTTTATTTTAATCCATGAGTTGAATCTCTTCCTCTTCATTGTGCTTCTTTTTTGCGTCTATGTTGATATATAACACTACATGTTAATTTTGTCTATACCATCGAAATTCATGCTTTTACTATACTCGTCGCAATTCCATATGTTTTTCACGTAAATCTCTTTTAGTATATTGCACCATTCATCTCTGAAGATGAGTATGAAGTAACATGCTTTTACGAGATTCTCTTCCATGCCAGTGTCTGGTAATTTTCCATAATACGTGTCACCGCATATATTGAATTTAACAAACAAGCCCTTACAATCTATTAAAGAAGGATCTTGCTCGATGGTCATGAGGATGTCAGGATGATATGACCAACTCCTTACAGTTTTATCATCAGCTTGAAAATAAGCGATTAGACAGGGATACCCACTTTCTTCTGTTGATACTAGTTGGGATATATGACGATTACCTTTCATTTTATATACACTCCCGTGTTTTTATTATACAACCATCTTCTTGTTCAACTGGCAAGTGTTCTGCCTTCAGGGATTTGTTGTATATTATGTCAAAGAATTATATCTGACCGTAAATTAGTTATTTAAACTTGCGCATGGTTAGACCCATACTATAATATACTCATGAAAAGCATGTGGATAGCTTTGTCTTTATCATTTGCTCTGCTCTTATTTAATTTCAACACTGGCGACGCCATTGTGAATAATGCACAGCCTCAAGGAAGTGGTTGTGTGGTGGAAATACAAATCGATAAGGGAAAAGTATGGGAGTGTATAATTTGCGGTGGAGAGGTGCATAAAAAGGAGAAACAATCTAGACTTTGTGAAAATCAAGATAGTGAGATAGATTTAGGCACAATTATTACCGTCATAAGCCCTCCTGCACCACCAGGTATCCCTTTTACACCCAATGGCGCATGCCTTGTTACAAAACGCAAGTTAAACTGCGCTGATAAAAAAATTAAAGAAGATAAGCAAGTACATCCTTGTTACATAAGAGGAACGGAAATCCGAAGAGGAAGCGCTTGTCGCGATGGATATAGGGTTGAATATGAATATATATATACTTTTACAAACAGTATATATGGTGGAGCATCAGGCAAGGTTTTAGTATCAGCAAAAGAGATATCTAAGGTACTGGACCCTACCTGTAGTAGCTGTATTATCGTAACCGACGAAAGCGCTAAAATCATACCCGGACAAAAAGTTTGCCGATGCGTAGGTAAATATGTTCCTACTTGTCAAAAGACTTGCGAAGGCGGAGAAGTCATATATACATTAGCTTCGTGTAATGCAAATGGTGATGCCGTATGCCCACCAATAGCTTGCCCGACACCAACACCTAGAGTCACGCCTACACCAAATTTGATCACTTGTCCATGCGGCATGGAGCCAGCCCCGGATTATGCGACATGCATTCATAAAATCAGACAAGCTGGATTGTGTGTGCCAGGTGAAATTATTACTTGCCCTAACAATAAAGTCGTTTCATGTAATGCACAATGTACTTCTGAGTGTAAAGGAGATGGTGATCCATTCATACCACCGTGTCCTAAAAATTATCCCACCGATTGCACAACCTCAGGCAATATGATAGATTGCAAGTGGGGGGACAAAGTAAGAATTACTCAATACGTATCTTGTCCTGAAGTTAGCAGAGAACCTTTCCCGAAGGGCCTTGCAGGCGTGCCAAATGAATTCAGAATTGCTTGTCAGGGGGGACAGGCCACTCAACAAGAAACATTTTCTTCGATTTCTTCTCCACCTCCAGGGCCGGGTGTATGTCCACCCGGAGAAAATGGGGAAGACAAACCATGGGTCATTCGAATGGCTATAGATTTATCGTGGTATTGCCGTCCAGACTCAACTTTATGGTATATGGGAGATAATGCCGTGAATATCGGATTCAAAAGCAGTAATCTGCAAACGCCCTATGTTGGCGACGGCATACCAGACCGCCCCTGGCCGAATCCCTTGGTCGGTCGTCAAATTGCGGAGATTATGAATGAAACCGAGGGTGGTACTGATGTACGACAGGAACGAGATGGTCGGGTTATTCGGCACATATACGAACAAGCATCTATCGGCCAACCAAGAAATGGTCCTAATGCCTATCCAGCAAGTAGTGCCCCCCACGACGCGCCCTCATACCAAGTACAGGTGACCACATCATGGGGTTATCGCGCCGTGTTTAAGTATACGCATAAACAAAAAACCGAATTGTGTGTGAAACCTGGATGTGGGGGTAATCCTCCTCGCTGTTATGAGCTTTGCCCGTCGAATATGACTTGTGACCCAAATAGAACTGATGTGCCTAGATGTGATATAGCGGTTATCAACAATGAATCAGGATGGATCGTGACTGAAGTTAAAGAAGGGGTATTTAGTGTAAATGGTGCTAATGTGAAAGAAGATGATGCTGATGATAATAGGTGTGCACCCATACCAGTACCAATACAACAATTCCAAACTTTGTTGAGGCCGAAAAGATGATGGCAGCAGTGGATACCCGACAGAAAGCATGGATCACTAGCAATAGTCAATAACTTCTTATAAAGCGCTGAGTCCAACGCAAGCCTAGGCTTGAACACTGTAGTGTGTATGGTGCACGACCTGTATCTGCCAAGCAATGTGTGGCTGCTGCGCAAAATCGGCATGGCATATATCACGATGAGATAGGGCTGCTCAATGGGGGTGCAGAAAATGTTTGTTTTAGCAGCATCTGCATGTGTGTGATCCTTTGAATGCTCGCCATACGGCAAGCGATACTCATTAATTTAGTCACGTGTATCCCGATATTGTGCAGGAGTGGGCACGGAGAAGGTGGCCTAGTAGGTGCATACTGAGCATGTGCTGGTTAGTCTAGCTAAGAAGCAGGCGTGCTTGCTTTTGTGCACCCATCGCTACCGCGAAATGTGCAAAAGCCTAAAATAGCGATATATATCGTTATCTGCGATTTTTGAAAGCGTCAGTACCAAGAATAACGATATATATCGTTATCGGCGATACGCGTTACAAACGATAGCGTTATCTTATACTTGGTAATGTGTAACAGACCTCCTTTGCGCAGAATCGATGGATCAAGTGACCTTGATGACATAAGGCTTCTAAAAAGGTATAAGCGCCGGACGGAAAACTTTGCATATCTCAGATATCTCGCCACGAGTAATACAGCTGTTTTTTTCACTGTAAGATAATATATATTGTTAATTATGTAATAATTTAATCAAACTATTCTATCGTGGGTGGGCTTCATGATCGTCTAACGCTTTGTAGATCAAATTGCACAACCACCAGATTTTTCTCTTGCGATCACCTCATGCTTCTATTAAACCCGCTTCAACCATTCGCTGAAACAAGGCAAGCGCTTCGGCATACGGCCTCTGTATTAGCCAGGCTAAATCTTGCGTTGGAGCACCGCACGCTACCCAGAGGTGATTAAGCAGTAGCAATTCTTCAGGTGTGAGCGCACGCTGTAGAACACGACTCTTTTTGAAAACCAGCTTAACAAACTTCAAATTCGCTTCTCCGCTTGGCAAGACCAATATTACATCTGACTCGGTTCTTCGCGCATATGATGGCTCAGGACGACCATTACGAAGTTGTTCATCGAAAATAGTGTCAATCCCTCGACCGGTTCTCTCGACAACCCCAATGCGTTTGAAGGTATCGGCAAGTAGCGGGGTATGTGGGTGGGGAATGGGCAGCGAGACTAGCAAGTTATCGAGGCGCACGCTATCCGGAGAGCGCGCCCGGATTTGAGATTTCTATATGGTCATCATGCCACTTTATGTGCACTACGCCCAAAAGGGCATAGTTGCGATGCACCAGTGCATTGGCCAAATCTTCGCGGAAGGCACGCCAGGCATAATCGTGGATAGAGACGCCAGACAAGCCTAGAAACATCTCCTGCGCGTTGTTTAAAGCGCGAAAGCGTTCTACTAACATTTCCATCGCTCGCATCAGAGTCTCCCGCAAGAATTCGTTTCGGATAACTCGGCAGCCGGAAAACACCTGAAATACAATATCGTGAAGCGTCAACAGCCAGTCAAGCGCCTGTTCCTTACCAAAGAGCACCAAGCCCAGTACGCGAATGCCATGAATGTTGCTGTAGTCCTTTTGGGAGTGCCTAAATCCAAATACTTGCGTAGTCCCGCGGATAGCTCTGATAACCCGGATGCGCTTGCTTGAACAGCTGCCGCCGATTCCAGCATTGCACAAAGGACTCACCCGACCGCCGTAGCTTCTCCACACACAGCGAAAAGCACCGCGCCCGTCGGCCTAATCGAGCAAGAGCCGACACAACTCGGCGAGCCTTGCTTCAACTGAATAGGTCTGCAACTTGCCCGGCGCAACTAGAGACAGCCGCCACGGTAGTCCAAAGTGGCATCCCCACTGAAGCCGTCGGTGCAATACTGAAATGCGCGTGGCTCTTGATCCACCACTACTTGCAACACCGCTTCATCGCGAGATAGAGTATCTACCAGCTCATCACGCAGCGCGCGCCAACGCTCGACCTGCGTGATGAGATCGGCGCATTTTTTATTCCTGACGAATGTGAACAGCTCTCAAGCTCGACGATCGGTTAGTCGTCGGTTGGGGGCTGTGGGATGGGGGGCCGCCAAGGCACGTTCACCGGCACACTTGACCCAGGAGGCTACCGATTGCGCACTTGACACGCAGATTGCGCCCGATGCGTCGGAGGCTGTGGCCATCTAGATACATCTCTACGGCTTGGCGCGGGATTCTAGGCGGGTAGCCGATTGAGTTGGGCTGAGGGGTGAAATGACGATTACAGGCCTTGCACAGGTAGCGCTGGCTGCCGCTGTGATTCTTGCTTTGTTTGACTACTTATTCGCTTATGGCTCTTTGGACACTTCATGTATCCAATTTTATTTACTCCCGTCCTTTTCTTGAAATGCATGGGGCGTTTGCATTTCATGGAAGAGAAATGGTGAACAGACTAGCTTGCCTCGGTGGTCTATCGCTCAGTGCTTATAGGTGCCCTCGACAGTACATACTGACGATGATGCCTGAGGCACTGCGATGAGGATGACGGTCTTTCCGTCGATCGTGAACTCATCAATATGACCAATCAGCAATGGCCGCGTGCAACTGACGATCAGGGTTTTAAGGCGCGTCAGATCGGTATAGCTCCATGTATCGCAGACTCACGCTAGTAATTCTTCCATCGTCTTCAACTCCTAGTATGAGCCAAGCATGCTTGCTGTCTGGGCGATTGGCAATGCTGACTACAGTCTCGATCCGGTCATCGTCATTCAGCTCACATGCTTGTTCGCCTCGCCTTTAAATTCCACCAGTAGTGATTCCCCCATTTGGATCAATTGACGAATTTTCTGCTTAGCCATCATTTTCTTGACACAACTTTGCATCCACCGGATCACAGGCATGATCCAATGGCAGATCGTCTGGTATGGCAATTTGTCAGACTCATATGCCGCTCTACATGGGCTGCCGCCCTTCTAAGGCCCGGCTGATCGTCACCTCATCGGCGTATTCCAAGTCGCCACCAACGGGCAAGCCACGTGCTAGCCTAGTCATGCTCACCCCTAGCCCAGCCAGCTTGCGCTGGATAAACGAAGCAGTCATTTCACCTTCGACGGTTGGGTTGGTTGCAAGAATAACCTCGCGCACTGGCTGCCCGGCCTCCACCGCTTGGCGTACTCTTCCAACTAGCTCCTCGATGCGCAGATCATCAGGACCAATCCCATCGATCGGTGAGATTACGCCATGCAAGACATGGTAGACGCCGCGATAAATCCGCGATCGCTCGATGGCTGCAACATCAAGTGGTTCTTCCACTACGCAAATCATGCCATGGTCTCGGCCAGAACCCGCGCAGATCATGCATGGATTGTCTTCAGTAATGTTGAAGCATACCGAGCAAAGTCGTATCCGCGCCTTTAGATCGCGCAGCGCCTCAGCCAAAGCCAACGAGGTTTCGGCAGGCGAGCGCAACAGGAAGAACGCCAATCGCGATGCTGACTTTGGTCCGATCCCGGGGAGCTGCGACAGCGCATCAATCAAGCGCGTAACCGAGGATGGCAAAATTTGATTAGATGACATTAGATAAAATCAAGCAATTGCCCGGCACGCATCCGTTGCAACAACTCGTTAATTTGGATGTCGCAGTCATATTCTCCAATCCACGTGCAGAATTCTCATGATGAAACCATCGCATTATTGATAACATAGCAGAATGTGTCTTCGCGCATTCCGACGAATTGATGTGATATGCACGCTGGTGGATGGTGATAAAGATGATGATTACGCTATTGGCGCCATGATGAATTAATTTATTTTACCACGATTACCGAGTTACTGATATCTTCACCTGTATCTTTATGTTCTTCTCCAGTCTGCCGAGCTTCAGGTCGCTAGCTGGTTGTGGTGGACTCAGCACATATTTTATTTATCTTCCTTTAGCCATAGATTTCATCACTTCTATGTTAGCTCTCCAAGCGCCGAAAGGCATGGCAGCAGTGGATT